>CAZUJO010000211.1:0-6768 GCA_964619995.1 uncultured Leptospiraceae bacterium | reverse complement strand
GCGAGCTTCTGAAAGGCATTCGCGAGAAGAAGACCATCGAAGACGAGAAAGCTCTCGAAAGAACGATTGGTGACTTCGCTGCATCCTACCTGAAAGGGCAGGCCGCGGAAATCCGCCCGCATTGATTCGGTAAGAGAAGATGGCGGGAGCGAAAGTACTCAAAAAGCGGATCAGCGCGGTAAAGAATACGCGCAAGATCACGCGGACCATGGAGATGGTTTCGACTGCGAAGTCGAAACGCATGGTGGATCGCGTGAATGCCGCGCGGCCTTACAACGAGAAGATTCTCGAAATCATGCGCAGCATGGAGTCCATCGTATCGGACGGTTCCCAGCTTCCGCTCCTGCGTCAGGTGGAGCATCCCCACAGAGTTGCGATTCTCGTCGTTACTGCGAATCGCGGCCTCTGCGGCGGCTACAATGCAAACATCCTTCGCATGGCGCGAAACCGCCTGGTGGAGTATCAGAAGCAGGGTAAAGAAGTTCAAATGTTCGTCATTGGCAAAAAGGGAAACGCGTACTTCCGTTTCCTGAAAGTGCCTGTGAAGCGCGCGATTACAGACATCGACGATGCGTTCCAGTACGAGCAGGCCAAGCATCTGGCAGACGAATTGATTTCTGGATTCGCCAGCGCGCACTTTGACAGAGTTGAAGTTCTTTCTACTGTATACTACAGCGCAGCGCTGCAGAAACCAAAGCTCGATGTTCTCCTTCCGGTCGGCACGCACGTGGAAGACGAGCACGCTCCGGCCCATCCGAAAGAGCATCGCCATGTAAATCGAGCGACGTTTCTGTATGAACCGGATCCGGCGTTCATTCTGAAGCGAATCCTCCCGCACGTGATCCGTGCGACGGTATTCCGGAAGATTCTCGAAGCAGTTACATCTGAACAGATTGCCCGCCGCGTTGCGATGAAAAACGCAACCGACAACGCAGGGCAAATGACCAAGTCGCTCACCCGCACATACAACCGCAAGCGTCAGGCCGGCATTACGCAGGAACTTGCGGAAATCGTATCCGGTGCGGACGCGATCGGATAGCAATCATAAGTCAAGAGGAACAAAAAAATGGCCAAGCAAACCGGTGCAACTAAAGCAAAAGCAAACAGCGGAAAGATTCTGCAGGTGATCGGCTCCGTTCTCGACATCTCGTTCGAGGCGGGTGAACTTCCGGATATCTATACGGCTCTGGAAATTGACGTTCCGGGCGCGGACGGAAAGAAAGAGAAACTCGTTGCTGAAGTTCAGCAGCACCTCGGCGGCAACGTCTGCCGCGCCGTTGCTCTTTCTTCAACGGACGGTCTCGTGCGCGGCCAGGAAGTTCGCAACACGGGCGAACCGATTTCTGTTCCGGTAGGACAGGTTACACTCGGCCGCATTTTCAACGTGCTCGGCGAAACCGTGGACGAAGGTCCGTCGATCCAGGTCACTGAGCGCCGCGCCATTCACCAGAAAGCGCCCGATCTTCAGAACCTCGATTCTCGCACAGAGATCTTCGAAACAGGGATCAAGGTGATCGATCTGCTCGCCCCGTATACGCGCGGTGGTAAGACAGGTCTCTTCGGCGGCGCCGGTGTGGGCAAGACCGTCGTGATTATGGAACTCATCAACAACATCGCGAAGGCGCACGGCGGTTACTCCGTATTCGCCGGCGTAGGCGAAAGAACACGTGAAGGAAACGACCTCTGGCTGGAAATGACAGAGTCCGGCGTTCTTCACAAAACCGTTCTCTGCTACGGTCAGATGAATGAGCCGCCGGGAGCGCGTCTTCGCGTTGCTCTGACGGCCCTGACGATGGCGGAACACCTCCGCGATTCCACAGGAACCGACTGCCTGCTGTTCGTGGACAACATCTTCCGCTTCTCTCAGGCGGGATCGGAAGTATCCGCTCTGCTCGGTCGTATGCCTTCTGCCGTGGGATACCAGCCCACTCTTGCAACGGAAATGGGTCTCCTCCAGGAACGAATCACTTCAACGAGAAGCGGTTCGATTACATCCGTTCAGGCCATTTACGTTCCTGCTGACGACTTGACTGACCCGGCTCCTGCAACTGCGTTTACGCACCTCGATGCAACGACGGTTCTTTCTCGCGCGATTTCAGAAAAGGGAATTTATCCTGCCGTTGACCCGCTCGACTCAACTTCCCGGGCACTGCAGCCGGGCGTTGTGGGCGAAGAGCACTACAAGACGGCCCGCGAAGTGCAGCGCGTTCTTCAGCGCTACAAAGACCTTCAGGACATCATTGCGATTCTCGGTATGGACGAACTTTCAGAAGAAGACAAGATCCTTGTGGGACGTGCGCGCAAGATCGAACGCTTCCTTTCACAGCCCTTCCATGTGGCCGCCCAGTTTACAGGCCGCGATGGCATCTACGTCAAGCTGAGCGACACGATCCACTCGTTCAAAGAACTTCTGACGGGTAACTACGACCACCTGCCGGAGTCTGCCTTCTACATGACAGGCACGATCGAGCAGGCAGTGGCGAACGCGAAGGCGCAGGGGTAATTCTTTGAAGTCGCTTCACGTTAGTCTGGTGACGCCGTTCAATTCTCTCTTCGAAGGGGAGGTTGCATCTCTGCAGCTTCCTCTCTGGGACGGGATGATCGGCGTTTTCCCGGATCACGCCCCCATGCTGGCCGTGCTTGGTTTCGGTCCATGCACTCTGAAGCTCGCAAACGGCAGCGTTGAAAGCTTCGTCGTGGATGCGGGTTTCCTCGAAATCGAGAAGAACAAAGTGACGATCCTTGCCAGCGGCGCGGATTATGTCAGCGACATAAACATCGAAAAAGAGCGCCAGAACCTGGCCGCTTCGCACGCTATGGAAGTGCACTCGCAGGAAGACCGCGAGATGCGCGAGGACCGCGCCCGGTCCGCTCAGGCACGTCTGAAATTGGCCGGCGGCTAAAACCGCGGCCAATTTGGCATTTCTCTGCAATTCTTTTACACTTTTTTCCCGTTTACGCCCTCACACGGCCGATGATATATAGGAATATTCGTTTGTGGATTATCCGGGCCGATGGACAAGAAAGAACACCAGCCGCTAGAACTTGAAGAGCTTGATCTAGCCCTGCCCGAGGATTTGAACCTGGGCGAGCATGACGCGGCCGACGCCGGCCTGGATGATCTGGAATTGCCAGAACTCACCGGCGACGACGACCTTGCCGAGCTAGACCTGGGCGATGCGCCGGCAGAGCCCGAGCACCATGACCTTTCCGAAGCCGGCGACGCTT
The DNA here is from genome assembly GCA_964619995.1 of uncultured Leptospiraceae bacterium. GTDB lineage: Bacteria > Spirochaetota > Leptospiria > Leptospirales > Leptonemataceae > JAEUSB01. The sequence continues at coordinate 3,540 of CAZUJO010000211.1, read as the reverse complement.
CACTGCCAGAAACGATGGGCGAACCCGCCGAAGACGAAGAGCCGATCGCTCTTTCTGAAGAGGAACTGGAGCGCATCATCGGATCAAAGGATTCCGAGCTATTTTCTGATTTCTCCGATGCGGAGACCGCACACACAGACCTCGACCTCGAGCCTTCCTCCGAAATGCATGCGGACTCCGAAATGCATTCGGACCTTGAGTCAGATTCGTCCGACCTCTCGATGGACCTGACTTCTGATTTCTCTACAGATCATGGAGGAGAGGCCTCCGAGATGGATCTTTCTGAAGCCGGACCTTCTGACTTCGGCGACATGCACACGGATCTCGAAGAAGAGGGACCCGTTTCTCTCTCGGAAGAAGAACTGGGCAACATTCTCGGCGACGTAGGTGAATCCGTCGATATGCCGGGCGAAGATCATGCGGGCGCCATTGAACACGAGGCGGAAGAACCCGCGCCGGCCGGAATCGCCGTCGATGATTCCGAAGACGAAAGCATTACTCTCTCTGACGACGAGTTGAATAACATTCTGCTCGATTCTTCAGACCTTGAATCGCATGCGGCCCACGAAGAAGCGCCGCCGCTTTCCGAACTCAGCATGGATGAGGACGACGGTCCGATCGCGCTGACGCCGGAGGAACTCGGCAACATCATCTCGGATGTTCATGAGGAAACAGAAGATTCAATGGGCGCCATGCCAGAGATGGACATGGAGGCCTCAAGCGAATTTGATGCGCATCCGGAATTCGGATCTGATTTTGGCGACGAACACGCCGCTCCTGCCTCCCTTCTCGATGAAGAAGATGAAGGTCCTGTTGCTCTGTCGGATGCAGAGCTGGATTCGATTCTTGAGGACGTACACGAAGAAACCGTTCATCCGTCTGCAGAACATGCGGATACTCGCGCGAACCTGATCGTTCTCGATGAATATGAAGACCGCGAGCGCGAAGAGCAGACGGCCGTGCCCGTGCCGTCCGCGGCGCGCATGGATCACGTGGCCGAGGAAGCCGGCGTCAAGAAAGACGAACTGCGCAAAATGATTTCCTACCTGGATCAGCTTTTCGACAAGCTGCCCGAAGATACAGTACGCGAATTCAGCAAATCCGAATACTTCGATCTTTACAAGAAGATCATGGAAGACCTGAACCTTACATGATCCACCATGGGCCTACTCGATAGAGCACTTCGTTTCAAGCGGCCCGAAGAAAAGCGCGTGCCCGGTCTTTTCGAGCGCGCGAAGAAATTCAAAAACTTTGTCAGCGAAGGTAAGCCTGCGCCTCGACCGGGTCAGCCCGGAGCGCTCGGGCTGTTTCAGCGTGCGTTGTCCATGCGCGGCCGCGGACTCTTCCAGCGTGCAGCAAGCCTGCGTGAAGAACTGGCGGGATCGGCGGATCTCGCTGGAACGCCGGACCTATCAAACACGGTCGTTCCGCAAAGCCGCATAACGTCTTCCTCCCTTCCTGAACCCGTCCAGCACTTTGACCGGGAAATTGCCGAGACACCGCTGTTTGAAGAGCCTTCTTCTGAAACTGCTGCGCCGGTGGAGTCTGCGTTCTCTTCCGAACCCCTGATTGCGCCTGCGCCTGATTTTGATGATATGCAGATGCCGGATTTCGGCGATTCCGACGCAGCCGTCGAGCTCGAGGAGCCTGCTCTGACACCGCCGGAAACAGCTGAGGCAGGCGCTCGGCGCGGATTGCTTGCTCGCGCCGAGAGCGCGCGCGACGAAGCTGAAATCCCGCCGGTTCCCTTCGAAGATGAGGTTCCCGAGTGGGCCGAATCGATTCCGGAATTTGGCGCGGAGACCGCCGCCGAATGGGATGACGCGGAACCGGATTGGAATGCGGAGACACCGCTTGCGTCAGAGCTCGAAACGCCGCACGTCGAAGCCGAAGCTGAGCTGGAGCCCGAGCCGGAAGCGCAGGCGGAACCCCTCCCTGAAATCTGGAGCGACCTGGAAGAGCCCCTGGAACCGCGGCTCGATGAGTCGTTCTCCATGGCGGAGCCCGAGGAAACAAACGCCGAGGCCGTGGATGCAGCGCTCGATCAAGCGCAGGAAGCAGCCGTAGAATCGCAGGAAACAGCGCGGGAGACTGAGCCGCAGGCCGTTGTGCCCGAGGACATGTGGGAATCACTCGATCCATTCCAGGAATACGAGAACGAGGCGCGCGCAGAGGCGGAGAAGGAAATCGCGCTCACCGAAGGGCAGGACGTCCAGGAAGAGGCTGAGGAGACGCCGGGATTCCTCTTCGATGCCGACAACGAATTTACGACCGCGCCGATTGAAGCCCACATTGCCGGTCAGAAGAAGATCGATCATTATCTTTCGTTGTTCGACATCGCTCGGGAAATCTCCGCCATCGGCGACTTCGAGGAGTTCTGGGATTCCATTCTATTCTCCGTCATGGCCCAGCTCGGACCAGAGACGTTAGGCGTTTTTGCGACGCGAAGAACCATTGCGCAGGGCGAATCTTTCTATCCTGCCGCAATCTCCGGTTTTGAAGCGGGAGAAAACTGGACGCTTGCGCCCGGAATGGCTCTCTATGACGCCTGCGCGAAAGAAGACGGAGTCATCTATGCGGAGAAGTTCCGTTCGCTCATGGAGGCGGCAGGCCTCTCCGAGATGGAGCGCGATATACTGACGGAATCAAAAGCGCAGATCATTGCGCCCTTGAAAATGGGCGGCAGTATGTACGGAATTGTCTTCATCGGCGGTGCATACTCCGGCGAGGAATACTCCATTGAAGACCTTGAGTTTATCTCGCTGCTCGGCGGCATCGCAGGGAGCGGCGTCGACAGAATCCTGGTCCGCCAGGAATTCGACCGCGACTCGGAGCAGCTGAAGCGCCGGGACTTCTTCCACAACAGAATTCTTGAGGCGGCGCGCGAATGTTCCGGTCTTCGCAATCTCGATGAGCTCTACGACGTTCTCATTCGGAATCTTACCGAACACTTCCACGTGGACAGCTACTCGCTCGTGCTTTTGAATCCTGCGACGCAGGAGTATTCAATTTTCGCGGGAAACAGGATCAGTCCGGAGAGCATCGAGAAGTTCAAACTGAAGACGACCAGCGAACTCGTAGGCATGGTCTCAAACTTCACCCGCGTTTTTGACGTAACGGATTTCCGCACAAACGGCGAGCTGACCCGCTCTTATACAAACGATGATCTCGGCATTATGAAGCACTACTGGGTTGTGCCGCTCATCTATCAGAACTGGCTCGTGGGATTTTTTACGATTCATTCAACGACTCAGCCCTGGACGGAGTTTGACCGCGAAATGGCTGTTTCCTTCGCAGAGCTGATCGGCCCGTGTTTTGGCGGCGCGATCATGCTCGGTGAACGGGAGTCGCTGTTCCGTGATCCGTTCAGTCCGCTCGAAGATCGTCTGCGTCTCGAGCTCAAGAAGGCGTTCGAGTTTCATTCGCACCTGAGTCTTGCGGAGATCCGGATCAAGAACATCAAGCGGATTCTGACGCTCAACCCGTCCGCGCAGGTGACCCAGTTTCTTGCCGCGGTCGGCAAGGCGATCGCAGGTCATC
>CAZUJO010000210.1:0-6769 GCA_964619995.1 uncultured Leptospiraceae bacterium | reverse complement strand
TAACAACAGCCGGACAGTGTCCGCCGCTTGCATAAACTGCGCTGCCGTCGGGCGAAATCAAAATCAGGGCCGCGGTCAGGTAATGATAACTGGAGATGTGCGTCAGCAGTTCCTCATGGATGGCCGCAAGAATGGCCGCTGGACCCTGGTGTTTCTGAATCGCCGTCGTGAAAGAAATCTTCGTCATCGTGGTGATGAGCGATGCAGGGATGCCGTGACCGGATACGTCTGCCATCAACACGGCGAGACGGCCGTCCGGCGTCTGCTGGACGTCGTAGAAATCCCCGCCGATCTTTCGCATGGATTGATATCTGGCCGCAATGCGAAAGCCGTTCCAGTCAAGCGGCATCGACGGAAGAATGCCCAGCTGGATTTCGCGGGCCAGTTCCATTTCGTTTTGAATGCGTTTGTCTTTGATCTGCAGATCATAGAGCGCTGCTGCGAGTTCCGTGGTTCGCAGGCGGACTCTTTCTTCAAGGTTCTGATTCAATTCCGTTACGCGCTTTTGCAGGCGGATGACCCGGTTTGCGAGGATGACGGCGAGGCCTGCATTCAGGATCAAGAAACTGACTTTGCTTGTGTTCGGAATCGAATAAAGGACTCCGCGCGCCACGAGGATGTCGTGAATGGCTGTGATCATGAGAATTGCGATGCCTGGCGCCATGTAAAGGGCGTCGATCTTCTTGAGCAGACATTCGCGCGCAATGTAGAACACGACGTACACCATCACAGCCGCGGCCATCAGATGCCAGACATCGCGAAGTCCGCGCAGTTGACGATAGTCGGAAACCCATACGGCCGCCGTCATGAGCGAAAACAAAATCAACGCAAGAACTCCGAGGCGCGAAAGCGTCCCGTAAAAATAGTCCGACAGAAAAAACAAAAGCGGCGGACCGAGCAAAAAGAGACACGTCTGCTCAAGACGTTCGCGCAAAAGCACCTGATCGCCCGCCAGGTCTTCGAACGTGTACATCTGAAACGCGAAAAATCCCGCCACGAGCAGCGCGAGAATGCTGAAGTAGAGGTTGTAAAGATCCTGAATCCTCCGAAGGGCGAGCAGGAGGTGATAGGCGCCGATGCTCAGATACAGCGCGACGAACAGTGTGCTGATGATTTCAACGTGTGTAACGTGCGCGAATACATCCTGGGGAGTTCCGGCGCGTATCTCCATGCTTGTGAGATTTGCCGGAAAATGATCGGTCGCGAGCATTGCGATGCTGAGTGTCCTTGGCGCCTGCGGCCGGTTCCATGGGAGCGATGATGTAAAGTGACGGAAGCCCGGACGGTAGGGCTTCTCCTGGCCGAGGCGGCCGACGATCACGTCGTCGAGGTAGATGATGGCGACATCGGAAATGCTGCCGATGTGAAGCGCCATTGAATCCCTGAGGGCCGCTTCCGACAGATCGGGCGGAAGCTCGCGTCTGAGAACAATCCATCCCCGATACTCGAATGGGCTGATCCCCGCGTCGCGGGACAGCTTTGCAGGGAGCTCAATCTTCTGGAAGCGCAGATTCGCGAATGGATCCTTCCGGTCCGGCTGGAAGCCCGAAGCTACTTCCCAGGTTCCGGCCAGCGTATCGGCCTTTTCGAGGGAGCAGGAGGCCAGTATCCCCGCCGCAACAATCACAAAAAGGCGGCTAAGAAAAACGGGCATGGGCACCGGAAAGGTTTTGTCTCGATCCGTGCCCGTGTAAGAAAAGACCATGAACAATCCTCTCACCAGGCTGCCCGTTGTCGGGAAATGGTTCCGTGATCCGGTCCCGGGCCGAGTGTATCATGGCATTGATTCTATCCGCAGGCGCGCAAGTCTGTTTTATTATCCGTTGCGCGCGTTTTTTCGCGCGGTGGCTCGCACGCAGCACAGCGAGATTCAGTCGATCGGTCTTGAGAACATTCCTCCCGACGGCGCGGTCTTTCTTGTAGGGAATCACCCAAACTCCTATCTGGATTTCCTGAATCTGGCAGTTGTTGTTCGCCATCCGGTGGCGACTGCGGCGAAAGATACGATCACAAACACTCCGTTCGTAGGCGGATTTCTGAGGGACCACGCCCTTCTGGTGCCTGTCTCCCGTGCAGAGGATCGCGACGAATCCGGCGTTTCCGAAGAGGAGCGCGCCGCCGCGAACGAGCAGATGGTGCGCGAGGCCGTCGAGTTACTTGTAAATGGTAGATTGTTTAATATCTATGCGGAAGGTCGATCCACCGACGCGCGGAGATTGAACCGCATCAAGCTCGGTTTCATGATGCTGGCCATCCAGGCTGAGAAGGCTTACGACTTTCAGTTGAACCTGCGCATTGTGCCGTACGGCTACTTCTACGACCGCATCAACAAGTTTCAGAGCAGCGTCTGCGTGATCTTCGGAAAGCCGTTCAAGCTCAAGAGCCTTGTGGAACTGCCTGACAATTTTCTCGCGCTGCCTCCAAAAGAGCAGCTAACGTATGAGAAGAAGCTCATGGTCGCGGGCAAAGCAAGGCTGCAGGAAGAGATTGAGAGTTTGATCATTTCAATCCGGGACCCGACGCTTGTGCATCTCATTGACGGTGTGACTGCGGTATATGTCGAAAGTCCGGTGAAGTACATGGGCCCGTTTGAAAACGTGCGCGAGAAATACGTGCTCTGCAAAACAATTTCCGAGAGCATTCAGGCTGCGGCGAAAACAGAGAGAGGCTTGAAAGCCGTCGAAAAACTGCGCACGCTTCTCAAAGATTACCAGACGGCTCTCGCACAGGGAAATCTTTCCGATACATTGATTCGCCGTGAGTATACATGGGCTTCGGTCGGGTATCACCTGAAAGGCCTGTTCCTGGGAATTCTCTACGCGCCGCTTTCGATCTATGCGTATGTCGCCAACTTCCCATCGCGTCAGGCCGGGCGCTTCATGCGCTACTACGTCATCGATCTGAAGAAGCGACCCATGGTCGACGGCGATGAGCAGTCGATTCTTGCGGCGTTCGCTGCAGCAGTGGTCGTGTACCCGATGTATTTCGCCGGAATGTACTGGCTGTTCCGAAATTTCGTTATGGAACGGCTCGATCATTTTCTCTCTGTCTCAGCGCACCTCCGCGCACTTTCGTTTCTCCCCGCGGAACACCCTGTGCTCATGAGTCTCATGGGCGCGACCTTTGCCGTCTATCTGATGGCGCGACTCTGGCGGTTTTCCTTGTTTCACGGCCGGCGATTTCGCCAGGCAGTGCGATTTACCCTGGATGCGATTTCCGAATTATTCCTGCGAAAGCGGCTGCGAAAGCTCAGGGAACAGCGCTCAGACCTAATTGATGCAGTCGATTTCATCATCGGGGATTATTATCATTGAGTATGTCGATTCTGAAAACGAACATGTCCGGCTCCTTTCCCATGGCTTTGCGCAAGCGCACTATGCTTGTGGCTGCGATAGCAGCGGCGCTCGTTCTTGGCGGCTGCGAAAAGTCGCGAAAGCCGCCGGTTCAGAGGACCGGGCCGTCTGTCGTTTTTCTCGGCGACAGCCTGACGGCAGGCCTGGGCCTGCCCGATGATCAGACGTTTCCGGCGCTCGTTGAGCAAAAGATGATTCAGGAAGGTCTGCCCTACCGCGTCATCAATGCAGGGAGATCCGGCGATACGACTGCAGGAGGTCTCTCGCGGCTTCCCTGGTATTTGCGCAAAGAAGTGGAGATGCGCGTTCTCGTCATTGAGCTCGGCAACAACGATGCGATGCGCGGCCAGAGTGTTTCTTCTATTGAAAAGAACATTACGGAAATCATCCGCAAGACGCGCGCATACGACCCTTCCGTTCAGATACTGCTCTGCGAACTGAAGACCTTTCCGAACCTGGGCCGGGATTACGGAACGCAGTTTGCGGCTGTTTTTCCGCGTGTTTCGAAGAAAGAGAAAGTGCCGCTCCTTCCCTTTATCCTCGAAGGGGTCGGCGGGCATCCGGACTTGAATCAGCAGGACGGCATCCATCCGAACGAGGCTGGCTCAAAGATCGTCGCGGACAACGTGTATGCGGCGATTCGTCCTTATCTGAAAGCGCCTTCCGCGAATAGATGATATTCCTCATATGATCCAGGGGCCCGAATGAATGCGAAATAGTTTGACCGTTTTTGCGCGCGATCTTCCCTGCAAGAATGAAGAAACAGAAGCGCTTTCATCTTACTGAAAAAGAAATGCCGGACCGCTGGTACAACATCCAGGCGGACATGCCCAACCCCATGAAGCCGGCTCTGCATCCCGGCACCAAACAGCCTGCCGGACCTCAGGATTTCGCGCCGCTGTTTCCCATGGAACTCATCAAGCAGGAAGTGACGACAGAACGCTGGATTCAAATTCCCGATCCGGTTCGTGATATCTACACTCTGTGGAGACCGACTCCGCTCATACGCGCATTCGAACTCGAAAAGGCGCTCGGCACTCCCGCACGCATCTACTACAAGTATGAAGGCGTTTCGCCGACCGGTTCGCACAAGCCGAACACCGCTGTGGCCCAGGCCTACTACAACAAGATGGAAGGCGTCACGCACATCGCCACGGAAACCGGCGCGGGGCAGTGGGGCAGTTCACTGGCGTTCGCGTGCCAGCACTTCGGCATCGACTGCACCGTGTTCATGGTGAAGGTTTCCTACGAGCAGAAACCTTATCGCAAGAATCTCATGGAGATTTTCGGCGCGAAGGTCATTCCATCGCCGTCCACGCAGACGGACGCCGGCAAGAAGATTCTCGCTGCAGATCCTGGCTGCACGGGATCGCTCGGGATTGCGATCTCCGAGGCCGTGGAGGTTGCGGCGAAAAGCGAACACACCCGTTATGCGCTCGGAAGCGTCCTCAATCACGTCCTGATGCATCAAACGATCATTGGTCTCGAAGCAGAACAGCAGTTCATCATGGCCGAAGACCAGCCGGACATTCTCATCGGCGCGTTTGGCGGCGGATCGAACTTCGCTGGATTCACATTTCCTTTCCTGCGTCATAAGATTGCGGGAAAGAAAATGCGTGTGATCGCATCTGAGCCTGCGGCCTGTCCTACGCTCACTCGGGGAAAATTCGCGTACGACTTCGGCGATACGGTGGGGCTTACCCCGCTCGTTCCCATGCACACGCTGGGCCACGATTTCGTTCCGAGCGCCATCCACGCCGGAGGACTGCGTTATCACGGCGCGGCTCCGCTGGTCAGCCAGCTCCTCGTGGACAATCTGATTGAGGCGGTTGCCTACAAACAGAATGAATGCTTCTCTTCCGCGCTTCTCTTCGCAAAAAACGAAGGAATCGTGCCTGCTCCGGAGGCGGGGCATGTGATTCACGCAGCAGTTGTGGAAGCTCTCAAGTGCAAAGAGTCCGGGGAATCAAAAGTCATCGCGTTCAACCTCTGCGGACACGGTCACTTTGATATGACTGCCTACCAGGATTTCATGGCCGGCAAGCTGCAGGACTTTGAGCTGAGCGACGCGGAAATCCAGAAGAATCTGGCCGCCCTTCCGAGCGTATAACGTTAGGCGGCGTAAGCCGCCGGAGTGGCGGGCCGGCCCCAGGCGCCGGCGCGTCAGTCTTTTTTCCAGCAGTCTTCAAATGTGATTACGGAGACGGCGGCCGTGCATGCGGACTTCTGGTTGGGGTCGGTGATGGCCGTGCATGCTGCCGCGCCCAGCAGCGCCGCCCGATACTGACAGCTGACGATGTCATTTTCCGCCTGTTTCTTCCACGCGCATCCGAAGAGAAGGGTCGCTGAAAGCAAAGCAGGGAGGCTCATGAGTCGGAGTGATTGCATGCCGCAATGTTCCATGCCAAAATAATATGTCAAATTGGAATATATAAAATATTTACAGTTCTATCGATTCAGACCGATCCACGATGAAAACCCGTCTGCGTTAAACACATAGCAGTGTTCCAGATGTGGATACCGGGGCCATGACTTCAGCTCAGACTCTAGATCCGGGGAGAGATGATCGTAGGAAAGGCGGAAGCGGCGCAGAGCCGGCCAGGCTCCCTTTAGAAATGCTCGAAATCCCGCGTCTCCGGCCTGAGCGTTCTGCAGGCTGAGTTCTGTTAGGCCGGGCATCATGCGTGAATCGGTGAGGGCGCGCATTCCTTCTTCGCCCGCGCGATGATAAAGGCTCCTGAATGATTTCAGCCCGGCACAGAGAGGGGACTTCACAAAACGCGCAAACGCAGCCGGATCCATCTCCGGCATACCGTTGAACGACGAATCTTCAATCTCCAGTCGCTCTACTGAATACGGACCGTGGTGTTCCGACAGCAGGCGCGAAGCCTCCGAATCCATATAGATTCCCGTAAGGCGAAGATCGGTCACGGTCCGCAAGATACCGCTGTCGCGAAGATGACGGATGCCCTCCGCGCGCAGATCTGTGCTTTCGAAGTGAAGACGCGAAAGTCCGGCCGGCAGCAAAGCGTCGAACCACTCCCGGAATACATCTTTGTGATCGGTACGACACCAGCTGAGCTCCAGGCTTTTCAACCGGCGAAAGAGAGGGAGGGCAAGAAGCCGTTTTCGGAGAGCTGTATCATCCATCTCAAGGAAATGCAGTTTGAGATGTTCGATTCCCGATGCGTGTCTGTGCGAAAGGAGTTCTACGAGACCGCTGGCAGAAAATAGAGAGCCAAGAGACAGAGCTTTCATCTGCGCCAGGTGAGGCCATTCTGCGAGATCGCGAAGGCCCCACGCAGCTTCAAAATGCAGGGTCCGCGCAAACTTCATGCGCGGATCAGGGTCTGAAAGGATTCCCTTGAATTCGCGTGTCGGACCTTCACGGTCGCCTGTGTCCACTTCCTCCCATT
>CAZUJO010000209.1:0-6782 GCA_964619995.1 uncultured Leptospiraceae bacterium | reverse complement strand
ATCCTGGACAACGCCGCGAAATACAGTCCCGTTGAAAAACCGATCTTTCTCTCTGTTACGCGCAATTCCGATTCTCTCCTCATTCAAGTGCAGGATTTTGGATCCGGGATTTCTCCGGAAAATCGCGAGCATCTCTTTGAAGCGTTCGCGCGCGGCGACAATACTGCGGGAGTTCCCGGCGCCGGTCTGGGGCTCGCGATCGCACGCCGATCTCTTCAAAAGATGGGCGGAACGATGGAGATCGAGAGTGAACCGGGGCAGGGCACGATCGTCCGGATCCGCCTTCCAGCCACTGCGTGATCTGAGAATCTTGAGGACCTTATTCCTGGCGGATCGGGATGATGATCTGCGCTGCCACCCGGGAGCGCGGTGATCCCATGGAATGGTCCGTGACTTCGTAAAGAAATACCTGTCCTTCCGACTGGTTCATCGCGTGCTGAACAGCGGTCAGCCCGAGCCCCAGTCCGAGTCCGAGTCCGAATTCGTGATCGAGAAATCCTTCCCGAAAGATCGTATTGATCCGGAAGAAGGGCTCAAACACCGCGTTCTCGAATTCGCGGGGAACTCCGTTCACTGTCTTTCCGAGAATCAGAATATCATTTAACACTGTGTATGCGATCGAGTTACTTGTGCGAAAGCAGATGACGTTGATTGTGCTCTGCGGCGGAGAAAAGTGCATTGCGTTGATGAGCAGCTCACGGAACGAGAGCTGCAGCGCGGCTTCGGACGCCCGCAGCGGCAGCGGACAGGAAAGATCGGACACATCAATCGTATGCCCAGAACGGGCCCGGATCGGGTCCAGCGTGGTCACGCAGTCGTGCATGATTTCGGCCGGGCGTTTGCCCGTGATCTCATCCGGTCTGTAGGTTCCGGACATATGGCTGACGATACGGTCGAGCAGGTCCATCCAGGACGTCAGGTAGTCGGCGCTCCGGTATACTTCCCCGAGAGGCTTCTCGAGCTGCGGAGGCACCGGATATTTTTTCTGCGCCATGGCCAGAAGCTGCAGCTGGGTTGCGAGTGACCCGAATCCCAGCCCCTGCGTGAGCGCCCGCTTGATGCTCTCGACGATCGTCAGGCCCACCATGGCGCGCGCAGCATGTTCCTGGCGCTGCTTCCAGAGAAGCCATTCGAGCTGGGCTACGCCCCGCTTCTCCGTTTCCTTCTGGTAGTCGATCGCGCGATTCTTGAGCAGATGAAAATCAGCGGCTCGTTTCAATGTTGCAATCAGCTGAGAAACGGGAGCGTCTTTCTCGAGGAATTCAAACACATCGCCGAGGCGGCGGTCCGGACCGGAGCGGCGTTCGGGATGCGAAGTGTAGATAATGATAACGGCTTCCGGCTGCTGTCTTCGCAGCGCCTGCAGCAACTCCAGGGGAGGAAGGTCCTGCTCAAAGCAGTCCACAAGAACCGCAAAATAAGAAGCCCGCGCCAGGAGATTCAAGGCCTGCGCAGGAGTGACTGCGTGTTCGGGCCGAAATCCGTTCGCCCGCAGGGTTGCCGTCAGATCGGCGGTCAATTCCCTGTCGAGAACGAGAAGCTGCAGGTCCTGTGGAGGCGTTTCGTTCATTCAAGTATCTGGCTGATGAGATCAAGCATCTGCGCCGGGCGGAGCGGTTTTACCACCCATCCGTTGGCGCCCGCGTCCGCTCCCTGACGTTTCAGCTCTTCTTCCGTTTCCGTTGTAAGAGTTAGAATCGGCACATTCGCGTTCAGTTTTCGCACTTCTCGTATGAAAGTGATGCCGTCCATCACGGGCATGTTCACGTCCGTGATAATCAAATCGACGGGCTTTTTCTTGAATTTTTCCAGAGCATCGACGCCGTCTTCGGCGAGAACGATGTCGTACTCCCCCATTTCCAGGGTCTGCTGCATCATCATGCGCATGGTTTCTGAATCGTCCACTGCCATAACTGATTTCTTGTCGCTCATAATCGTCTCCTAACTTGCAGGGCCTTTCAAAGGCTTGAATAGAGTAATGTTGCCGGAGGATGGCTCATAGTAATGCATGGTCGTATAACGTCTTAAGACGTAGCTGGTTACGTAGCCGCTGAGCGACTCTGCGCTTCCCAGAATCAACGCGCCGTCCGTAGTGAGCGATTCCGTCAATTTCTGGTAAACGGTCTTCTTTATGTCTTCCGCGAAATAGATGACCACGTTTCGGCAGAGGACAATGTCATATCCCTTTGGAAACGGATCGCTGACCAGGTTGTGCGCGGCGAAGCTGATGCGGCTGCGAATTTCCGGTTTGATTCGCGACAGACTGCCTTCCTGCGTAAAATATTTCACGCGAAAGTGAACGGGCATCCCGCGGTCGAGCTCGAAGTTTGTGAACGCGCCCTCGGCCGCTTTCGCCAGCGTTGTTTTTGCAAAGTCCGTAGCCAGCACCTCTGTGCGCAGCCACAGATCCGGATAACGCTCGCGAATCTGGATCCCGAGCGAATACGGCTCCTGTCCGGTCGAGCAGCCGGCAGACCAGATACGCAGGGTAGGCATGACCTGGCCTGCAACGCGTTTGCGCTCAAGCCATTCGGGAATGATCTGCTCTGTGATGGCGTGGAAAACAGCGCCGTCGCGGAAGAAACTGGTTTCGTGCGTGGCAATGAGATCAACCACGTGTTCTGCGAATTCGCGCTGGCCGGGATCCCGCAGTTTTTTCGACGCTTCGAGGTAGGAAGGAAGGCCGACCGAGCGGAACAGATCAATCAGGCGGGTCTCAAGGAGATAGTCCTTCTCCGACCCGATCGTAAAGCCGGTCTTTTCATGAATCGCCTGCACGAGTTCATCGCGTCCCGTTTTGAGGAAAGGCTGGTTGTCGAGCGCTGACGTCATACGCCTCCCGCTAAGAGCGCCTGGATGCGCATTCTGAGTCCTTCGAGGTTATGCACCTCGTCCACGAGTCCTTCCGTGACCGGCTTCTGCGGCATTCCAAAAACAAGGCACGATTCTTCTGATTGCGCGAGCAGATACGCGCCGCGCGCTTTGAGCGCTTTCATTCCCTGGTAGCCGTCGTCGCCCATGCCCGTCATGATAATGGCTGCGCACCGGGGCGCCACCGGCGACTGCGCGATGGATCGAAACAATACATCCACGCTCGGGCGGGCGCTGTTGACGGGCTCAGAATCATCGACTCCGATGCGGAGCTTTCCGTTGCTTCGCAGAACCATGTGCCTGCCGCCCGGTGCGAGATATGCCGTTCCCGGCAAAAGGTCCATACCTTCTTCAGCTTCGACGAATTTGACGCCCGACAGTCCACTCAGGCTTTCTGCGAGCACTTTCGTAAAGATGGGAGGCATATGCTGCACGATCAGGATTGGGCCCGCAAGCTTCTCTTTAATGCCTTCGAAGACTTCGCGCAGCGCAGCGGGTCCGCCCGTTGAAATACCGATCGCAATGAGCTCAACGGAGCGAGGCGCACTGGCCGAACGGATGCCCGCGCCGACGGATCGCTCAAGTTTTGCGCTGGCCAGCGCGCGGTCGGCGCGAATGCGCGCATAACGTCCAAAATGGCGGATCCGCGGCACGATCTTTCTCTTGATGTATTCCGCGGGGTTCGATCCGCCGCCGGCCGTCGGTTTTGTGACAAAGTCCACGGCGCCGTCTTCAAGCGCCTGGACGGTCACCGCCGCTCCGTCCACAGTATGCGAGCTGAACATGATGACAGCAGTGTTTGGACTGTCTGTCTTGATATGCTTCAAAACTTCCAGTCCGCTCATTTCCGGCATTTCGTGGTCCAGCAGAACCACATCGGGCTTGTAGAAACGGATGCGCGGGAGCGCGAGCTTCCCGTTGCCGGCTTCCGCAAGCACATCGATGTCGCTTTCGTCCTCGAGCACTCCACGCAAAAGGGCACGATACACCGACGAATCGTCCACGAGGAGTACCCGGATTCTGTCGGATGCTTCGGCCATTCCTTAAACCTTGAAGTCTCGAATCATGGAATGCAGATTCTGGGACAGCGTGAGAAGGTTTTTGGCCTGCTCCGACGAATTCGCCGCCTCGCGCGCTCCGTCTTTTGCCGCTGTGGAAATGCCGCTGATGTTCTGCGCAACTTCATTCGATGCCTGGGTCGTCTGACCGATGTTAGACGAAATCTCTTTCGCCGCGATCGACTGCTCTTCGACGGCGCTTGCGATATTCGCGTTGATTTCGTTCACTTTGGCGATGATCTCCGTGATTCTTCCGATCGAACCGACGGCATTCTGCGTGCTGCGCTGAATTCCCGTGATTTTCTTGCGGATTTCCTCCGAGGCCTGACCTGTCTGCCGGGCAAGCTCCTTGATTTCTGCCGCGACCACAGCGAACGTCTTGCCGGCGGCGCCGGCGCTCGAGGCTTCAATGGTGGCGTTCAACGCAAGCATTCGCGTCTGGTCGGCGATGTCTGAGATGCTCGCGATGACGTTTCCGATTTCTTCGGCGTCATGACCGAGTTCCTGCATGATCTGGTCGGCAGCGCCTGCGGTTGAATTGGCTTCCATCGCGATGCGCGAAGCTTCGGCGCTGCGCCGGGCAACCTCTGCAACAGAGATGGACATCTCCTCGATCCCGCTGGAAAGCACTTGAAGGTTCTGGCTCATCTCAGAAGCTGCGGCCGCAATGGTTGTGGACTGCTGCGAAGTCTGTTCTGTTCCCGCAGACAGAGTGCCGCTCGCTTCCGTCAGATGCCGGGAGGACTGCTCGATGTTGTTCGACGCCCCGGAAACCTCTTTGATGATCTGATGAATCTTGTCGGCCAGTGAGTTCAGGCCGTCGCCGAGAATTCCAATTTCGTCTTTGCCCTGAGCGTGCACGCGCACCGTCAGGTTTCCCGCAGCCATCGCTTCAATTTCTTTGACAGCGCCGGTCAGACGGGTCGTAATGTTGCGGCTGACGGTGAGCCCGAGGAAGAGGGATGCGCCAAGCGCGATGCCCACTATGATTACGTTCAAGACCAGAGCGCGGTCTGCGGCGGCGCGCAGAGAGGCTGCCCTGTCATTCAGATCGTGCAGAATCAAAACGTGCGCAATCTGTTCTGAATCAATCAGCCGGCTGATCGTCTGGTAGAAAACATCAGCATCCACGCCGAACTTGCTGTCGCGGGACTGAGCCGTTTTCAGCATCGCTTCGGTGTCCTGCTCGGCGCGCGCATCTCTTTTCTCTTTGATCAAATTTCGGTACTGATCAATGGCGACCCGGTCAAATACGGTCATGAATGCGCCGCGCTCGCCTGTATTTTCCGCGACTGCCTGCCGCGCTCCTTCGGTCCAGGAATCAGCCCCAAAGACACCCACCATGACGGCGCGGATGTTCCCCAGACTTTCCTTTGCGAGAAGCAGGAAGTAGTACGAGTAAAGCACGTCCGAGATCTCGCCGTTGGTCGAGTGATCCAGCACGATTGGCACAAGATCCATGAGGTGGGCGATGCTTGTTGTATAGTAGCCCACGCTTTCTGCCCGGCCGATCTCCTGACGGTCAATCTGCTGACGCTTGGTATTCAGTTCTGAAGTGGATTTCTCGACGTCCTTCAGCGCTTCGCCGAAGATCGATTTCATCTCGTCTGTGTCTGCAAGTGCCTTGAACTCCGTCAGCTTGCTGTCTGTTTCTGTTCGTTGGGTGGAAAGCTCTGCAAGATAGCGCGTGCCTTTTGATGCAATGAATCTGCCCGAGAGGCCTCGTTCGCGCTGCAAATCGTGAATCAATTCGGAGCCGGTGACTGTGAGGGCTGTCATGCGCTCCCGCTGGCTCATTTCAGACCGCACCTGAACGCGGTTGTACATGTCCCGGATGCCCAGGAACAAAAGGACCACAAGCGGCGCTCCGAGGAGCATCATCATCTTGGTGCGAAAGGGAATATTTGCAATCATACGGCTGCCTCCTGCGTCCGGGCCTCTTTGACCCGGTCTGCATGAATGATTTCACTGATCTTGAGCAAAAGGACGGTGCGATCCGCGAAGCGCACTGCGCCCTCCATGAATCTTGCCTGTTCGGGGCTGAAATGCGAGGGGATTTCCTGAATCAGGTTTTCTTCGCCTGTGCGAAACACATCGCGCACATCGTCGGAATAAAGGGCATCGAACCCGGCTCCTGCCTGAACGCGCACCAGCACGTGCCGGTCCGTTCGCGGAGGAACGGGAAGACCGAGCAAAGCGGGAACAGAAATCACCGGACTGACCGTTCCGCGCAGATTTGCAATCCCCATGACAAAGGGAGGCATATGCGGTTCCGCGTAAACCGGTGTATTGCGATGCACTTCTTTGCATTCGGACACTTCAATTCCGAAGCAGTATTCGCCCACGGTCCATTCGAGGAATTCGCGCGTTGTTTCTTCACTCATGCGCGGCCTCCTTTTCAGAGAGAATCTGCTGCAGTCGATCGAGCTCGTGAGCCTTGATCGTCAGAAACGATTTTACAACATAATCCACATCGATGAATGCCACGGGCATTCCGTCGATGAGAAGCTGGCCAAGAACCGCAGGAGATTCGAGCGCGGGCGGATCGAGTTTTGTTGTGATCTCCATAATGTTTTCGATGTCGCTCGCAAGGATTGCGAGAATGCGGTCTCCCGCATGGAAGATCAGAGCGCGCTTGATTCCTTCCGGAATCTCGGGAATCTGAAAGACTTCATGCAGATGAATGAGCGGGATCACGTGGCCGCCGTCTTCGATCGTATCAATTCCGACGAACCTTTCGATTTCATCGGGACGAATTCTTCGTATGCGCGGCGTCAGACGGGTCGGCATGGCGAAATGATTCTCTCCGCTTGAGAAGATGATATGCTCTTCGCCATGACCCTCTTCCTCTTC
>CAZUJO010000208.1:0-6787 GCA_964619995.1 uncultured Leptospiraceae bacterium | reverse complement strand
TCGACCACTGCGTGACGCCCGAGCAGGTCTTCGCCGGCAAGAAGACCGGCGACCTCAAGTCGGTGAAGATTCATGCCAACTCACACTATGTGACACCGCGTCCCGCCCTCAATTCGGCGATCAAGTGGATCAAGGAGGAGCTGAAGTTCCGCCTCGCCGAACTGGAGAAGGCCGGCCGGCTCCTGGAAGCCCAGCGGCTGGAACAGCGCACGCGCTACGATCTCGAAATGCTCGAAGCCGTCGGATTTCCAGTGGCCGTAAATCCAGACGCGGGCCTCCGCAAGATCGCCGAAGCGCGGGGCTGGCCAATTGTAAGTTTTACGTAGGGATAAACCATGGCAGAGAAAAAAGAAACATCATCCAACCAGGCTGAGCTTCCCATTGAAGAGCACGTCAAGATCGTGCATGGGCGACTGCTGCGTCCGAAACAGGAGCCTTACAAGCCCCAGGGCGAAGACGATCCTGAAGTCGTGACGATCCGTCCGGGCGCCGCGAAGCGCGTTCTGTTTTCCGGAGAGGATATTGTTGAGATCGATCTGCCGCCTGGTTCGCGCGTAATCTATCCGAAGGCCCCGATCCGCGGTCTTCCGGACCCGGATGAGGCAATCCGTCATGCGATCATGCATCCGGAGAAGATGAAGCCGCTGCCCCAGTATCTCAAGGCGGGAATGAAGGTAACCATCGCAATCGACGACATATCGCTTCCGCTGCCTCCCATGGAGCGGCCCGATATGCGCGAACGAATTCTGCACGTCGTCCTTGAGTATCTCGACAACGCGGGCGTAACGGACGTTCATCTCATTGTTGCCACTGCGTTTCATCGCCGCATGACGGACGGGGAAATCCGCAGAATGGTCGGCCCGGACATCTTCCGGCGTTTTCATCCGGACCGGCTCTACAATCACGATGCTGAAAACAAAGACGGAATGAAGTGGCTCGGTCATGCTGAAAAAGGGGAAGCCGTGGAAATCAACCGCCGCGCAGCGGAGAGCGATTTGATTATCTATGTAAATATCAACTTTGTGCCGATGAACGGCGGGCACAAATCGGTTGCTACCGGTCTCGCAGGTTACAAGACACTGCGCGAACACCACGACCCTGAAGTCATCGCCGCATGCAATTCGTACATGGATCCCGATCATTCGGAGCTAGCGCGCTCAAACCAGCGCGTCGGCTCTTTCATCGAAGCGCGCATTCCCGTGTTTCACATTGAGTCGGCGTTAAACAACAGGATGTTCAAGGGGCCTTTGCAGTTCCTCGCGAAAAACGAGGATGAGTTCAACGTCGTCGAGAAACGCGCGCTCTCTGCGCTCAAGCAGAGCCTGAAACGCATGACGCCGGAGATGAAGCGGAAGATTTTTCAGCGCGTTTATGCGCCGTATGAGCCGATCGCAGTGTACGCCGGACAGGTCGATGCTGTGCATGACAGGATTCTTCGCGCGAGCCGCCGCCAGTATTCTGTGAAGGTGCGCGGCCAGGCGGACATCCTGATCATGGGAATTCCATTCGTGAGCCCGTACAGCGTGAACTCAATCCTCAATCCGCTCCTCGTGCAGGTCATGGCGCTCGGTTATCTCTATCATCTCTACGAAGGCGGCGTTCCTCTTCTGCGTGACGGAGGCTCTTTGATTCTCTTTCACCCGTGCCGAGATGAGTTTGATCCCAAACATCATCCGAGCTACATTGAGTTCTTTCACCGCATTCTGCCCGAGGGCACGGACTCACTGACGCTGCAGCGCAAATATGAGAGGGAGTTCGCGACGAATCCTGAGTACATCAAGATGTACCGCGAGGGGAATGCGTATCACGGCGTTCATCCGTTCTACATGTGGTACTGGGGCGAAACAGGGCGGCGCAAAGTCGGCCGCGTCATCGCAGTGGGCGCAGAAGACCGCCACGTTCCCGAACGTATGGGATGGGAGAATGCCGCCAGCTTTGAGTCGGCGCTGGAAATGGCAAAAGCGTCCGTTGGACCGAATCCGAACATCGTTATGATGCATCAGCCGCCGGTTGTGGTTGCGCGTCTGGTATAAATATGGCAAAGAAGAAAACAAACGAACACGCT
This sequence comes from uncultured Leptospiraceae bacterium, assembly GCA_964619995.1. Taxonomy (GTDB): domain Bacteria; phylum Spirochaetota; class Leptospiria; order Leptospirales; family Leptonemataceae; genus JAEUSB01. Next base: position 4,722 of record CAZUJO010000208.1, on the reverse strand, counting down.
CACGATTTCTCCGTACTCGAAACCCTGAAGGGCAAGACGTTATTCGTCATTGGGGGGACAGGCTTCCTGGGCCGTGTGATGCTCTACTATTTTGTGAAGCACATTCCCGATGTGAAGCTTGTGCTTCTCATCCGCCCAACTCACGGCAGGACTGGCCAGGACAGGCTTGAAAAGGAAGTTCTGAATTCTCCGGTATTTACCACGAATCCAGAAGACCGGGATCTGCGGAAGCGCGCCCTGGCCATGATCGAAGTCGTCGACGGCGATGCTACGAAAACAGGTCTCGGGCTTGATGCTGCGAAGAGCGCGAAAATTGCCGAGCGCATTGACGCGGTCCTGAACACGGCGGGCAATGTGGAATTCAATCCGCCGCTCGATCTCAGCCTGAGCGCGAACACGCTTGCGACCATGCAGGCTCTGAGCTTTGCTGCGACGACCGCCGGAAAGAAATACGTTCACATTTCGACCTGTTATGTGGCAGACCGCACGGTTCACCGCGACTACGCTCCCGAGATTCCAGTCGCGGCCACCATTGTAACGTCGCGCGGAAACGAAATCAAGATTGATGTTGCGGCCGAAATTGAAGCTTCGCGCGCGAAGATCGATGAACTGAAAGCCGAATTTGACGGCGAAGCCCGCATGGCCGAATTCAGAGACCGCGCTGCGAAAGAACTGAAGAAGATGGGCCGCGGTGACGGCGACCGGATGATCGACAAAATTGCAAAGAACATCCGCACGTTCGAGCTGCGAGAGGCGCTTACGAAAGCAGGGAAAGAGCGCGCAGAAAGGCTCAACCGTCCGAATGTCTATACATATACAAAGACCCTTGCGGAGCTCCTTGTGCTCGCGCGCACCGACGTTGAATCTGTCATTGTCCGCCCTTCGATTGTGGAAGCTTCCGTGAAGACGCCGTTCGTCGGATGGAACGAAGGCATCCAGGGTTCCGCCCCGATCATCTTCATGATGCACCGCGGACATCGAATGATTCCTTCCCTTTCGAAGAATCCAGGCGAAAGAGAAGACGCGGTTCTGGATCTGATTCCGGTCGATTTTGTTGCAGCAGGAACCATCCTGGCCCTGTCCGCGCTCTTGAAAGGCAGGCACCGTCAGGTTTACCAGCTTGCGGCAGGTCCGATCCGCACTCCCATGACGATTACGCGATGTCTGCACATTTCGCAGACGACGCTGCGCGATCTGATCCGCAGTGAAGATACCGGACTGAAGCGCTGGGCGCGGCTCAACGTGCAGGCGGTGACGGTTTCACGCGACACGTTCGAGAAATTTTCCAGCCCGCGAACGCTGAAGGTCCTTGAGAATCTCAAGAACCGCACGGAGGAAATGGAAGGCAGGGCGACCGGCCCCGCGGCGAAGATCCTTTCCTCTGTTTCGCGCAACATCAACAAGTTCTACAATGTAAGTATGTTGAAGAACCGCATGTTCCAGGAGTTCATGCCGTTCATCAATCACGGTTTTCCGATCTTTCAGAATCGAAACGCAATCGAGCTATGCCAGGAGCTGCCTCCGGAAGAGCGAAGCATTTTCTCCTTCGCGCCGCACGAACTCGACTACATTGAATACTTTTCCGAGACTCACATCCCGGGTGTTGTGAAGTACGTGTTTCCAGTTCTCGAAAAGCGTTTCCAGGCGGCATTGAAAGCCGGCGGAGGAGATACGAGCGATAAGGGCCTCTTCGAAGCGTTCCGGAGTCTCTTTTCGGGCGGCGATTTTCGCGAGAAGTTCGAGAGGCTCAAAGACGCGGCTTCCTTAAAAGAGAAAGGCGAATCCCGAAGTGATTCGCCCGCGTCGGACTCAAAGAAAGGCAAGAAGTCCGAGACGATCAGCCGGCCGCACTATCTGAACATTCACGCGGAGCGCTTTGGGCGCGGAGCATTCAAAGACTGGGGCGAATCGGATCTTGATCAGTTTGCGGACCACGTTGAGTTGATCACCGGGATTCGCCTTCGCGCAGATGAATTGAAAGATCTGCGGACGCCAGCGCGCCTCGAAAGTTATGTCGAGAAGGCCCTTGCGGAAAAACCTCCGGCGCCGGGCAAACCATTCCGTTTCAAGCTTCCAAAAGAAGGACTGAACATCCCTGGCTGGGTGGCGGATCCGACGCGGGGTTTCCTCTACCGCGTGCAGATGTGGTTCTATAAGAATGTGCTGCACACGACGATTCGCGGGCAGAAGAACATCCCCTGGAACAATCATCACGTGATTGTGGTCGCCAACCATTCGAGCCACCTGGATTACGGGCTCGTTCAGTATTCACTGGGCAAGTTCGGACAGCACATGGGAATTCTCGCGGCGCGGGATTACTTCTACAACAATTTCTGGAAATCCACATTCTTCACGCACCTGATGACAACCATTCCGGTTGAGCGCGAAGCTCAGGGCGGATACGCTGCCGCGCTCCGTCATGCGACCTCGTTCCTTGCGAAAGGCGGACCTCTCTTGATCTTCCCGGAGGGCACCCGCTCGGAAGATGGAAAGATCCAGACGTTCAAGCACGGTCTGGGATACCTGGTTCACCATTCGAAGGCAGATGTGCTGCCGGTTCAGATTTCAGGCACGCACAAGGCCCTTCCGAAAGGCGTGGCGGTTCTGCGCGGACGGAAAGTATCCGTTCAGATCGGCAAGTTGATTCCGTATGAGGACCTGGAGGAGAACACGAAGGGTCTCTCTCCTACGAAGACTTACGATGTGATTGCAAAACGCATCGAGCGCGCCGTGCGGTCCGGCGAACACTAGGGCATGCTGCGGATGTAATCGATCGTATCGCGCAGCGTTTCCGCAGCGGGCCGGGTGGTAAATCCCAGTTCGTCGCGGGCGCGGTTCGCATCGACGTACCAGTACAGGGACGCCATCCGAAGAGATTCTGCGTCGGGAAGAAAGGCCGGCTCACCAAACATACGCACCACGCTGCTGCCGAGATCGAGCAGGGATTTGCTCACGCGGCGCGTGGGTCCGCGAACTCCGGAAGAATTCTCCATTTCATTTACGAATCGCTGCATGCTCCAGTTCTCGGCCGTCAAAAGATACGTGCGGGGAAGGGGTTTGAGCTTGCGGACCGCCGCCTGAATGAATGCAGACGCCGCATCGCGCGCATCGACAAAAGAGATGCCGCCTGACGGTATTACGGGAAACTTTCGGTCCAGAAAGGCCTTTACATCTCCCGTAGAGCTCAGCCGGTCGTCGCCCGGTCCGAGGAGCAGCGACGGGCGGAGGCATACGAGATCGATCCCGGTCTTCCGCGCGAAATCCAGCGCAAGTTTTTCCTGGTATATCTTGCTTCGATAGTAAGGGAACTCCGCAGCCGTCCCGACTGCGTATTCGCTCTCATCCGATGCAATGCGTTCATCCTCAAAAATGCCGACGGTTCCCGAAGTTGAAGCAAGAACGATTCGGCGGACTCCTGCCTTCTGCGCCGCTTCGAGAACGGCCCGTGTTCCTTCCACATGCAGGCGTGTCATTCTCTCTGCGTCTGATTTCTGACGGCTGACCATTCCCGCCAGGTGAAACAATACATCGACGCCCTCGAGAAAACGCGCAAGCAGCGCCGGATCCGGAGAAAGCAGATCTCCTTCGAAAAATTCGACGTTATGCGGAATGATTGTGCGCGAAAGCGCCCGGACCTGCGTTTTCTCAGGAATCTGAGCCAGAAGATGTTTGCCGAGAAATCCCGTTGCGCCTGTGAGAGCCCAGATCATTTTTGATGCGCCTCCGCTGCGCCGTGTCGGTAGACCAGTTCTCCTCCCAGCTGTGCTGTGCGAAATGCAATGAGCAGAAGCGCCGAACACATCAAACCGCAGGCAATCTGAATCACTCGTTCGTATTTTCCGCGGGCGGCAAAAGCAAGAACGAGATTCAACACTGCCCCCCAGAGCAGAAAATCCGCCGATTTCTCGTGTTCTTCGAGCGCGGCGGCAGGAACATTCTTTTTCTCAACGATAGATCGATCCACGGAGCCGGTTGCCATGGCAGCGTACGTGCACAGACAGTACAGGATCGACCAGAGGATGTAAGCCTGCCAGCGGAGTTTTCCGCTCAACACCAGAAGGACAAAAGGCACAGAAAAAAGGGCCATTGCGATCGGCAGATGAACGACAAACGGATGCAGCAAAGAGGGCACGGGCTTTTTTCCGTTGACGGTTCTGGTTTGCGATATTTTTTACAGGGACGGATTGGGCTGCGCGATGTTTTTTTCGCGCCTGCCAGGGTTCACATTGCTCTCCAGAGACGAAATTACTAGATACTCGCGCAACATTCTGCTGCCAGAAGTCCGGCGCGCCGGCCAGGAGCGCTTGAAGGCTTCGCGCGTCCTCGTCGTGGGAGCAGGCGGCATTGGCTCTCCTGTGCTCACATATCTTGCCGCATCCGGAATCGGAATGTTTCGGTGTGTCGATTCCGATCGACTCGATCTTACGAATCTCCAGCGGCAGGTTCTCTATCGAACGCAGGGCGTTGGCTCTCTCAAAATCGATCTCGCGCGCGAAGCGATTTCTGCTCTGAATCCGGAGCTTGAACTGGACTTTCGCGCCCTCCGTTTTGATGAAAAAACTGGACCCGAACTCGTTGAGTCCATGGATCTGGTCATCGAAACGTCGGATAATTTTCCCACGAAGTTTTGTGTGAGCGACGTCTGTGTGGATCATCGCAAAGACTATATCGCCGGAGGAATTCTCCGATTTGAAGGCCAGGTGTTTTGCGTTCGCCCCGGGG
>CAZUJO010000207.1:0-6848 GCA_964619995.1 uncultured Leptospiraceae bacterium | reverse complement strand
ACTTCTTTCCCGCTGTCGATGCGTGTATATTCTTCCAGGGACGCGGCGAGCGGGTCGATGGTGCCCGAACCGGCATATTCAATATTTATGATCCACATAGCAACGCCCACGTCTTTCGGGCTGTATGTGAACTGACCGAAGGTATAGGTATCGCGTGGTCCTGCAACGGTCAGAAGACGTACGTCTGCCGACTCCAACTTCGCTTCTTTTCCAGGAATCGGTTTGAACGTCTCACAGCTCGCCGTGAAAAGCAACAGGAGCAGTGACAATGAATACTTTTGCATGGAGCATGGCAATGCCGCTCAACGGGCCTGTCAAGCATCAACCCCCGGATCTCAACGGGGAATCAATGCCGCCTATCTTTTCTCTCCCGTCTTCCGGATGAGGTCGATCACGCTCGAATCATTGAGCACCTGTGAATGCTCCTTTTCCACATAGAGCGTCTCGTATTTCAGGCCGGGCGGAAGCGCATCGACCTCACGGACTCGCCCGTCTCCGGGCTCTTTCGGCCGCGTTTCAAAGTCGTATCCGCGAATGCTTTTTGGACCATTCCTTTCAACCGTGGAGAGCGTCGGCGTGTTTTTCGCAAGAACTACGTAGACGGGAATATTTCCCGAAACCGGTGCGGACACCAGGCGTCTGAATTCTTTTCCTCGTTTTAGACACATCCGAAGGTGTGCAGCCTGTGAGGGACTTACGAGTTCAAGAGAAAACAGGCCCAGCTTATATTTGGCCCAGTCATCTGCATTGTAGAAGTTCAGCGGCAGCTCCTTTCCGTTTTCAAAAACGCGCGAAGAGCCTTCCTGGAACAGCGTGTAAGGCGCAGGGAATGTGAAATACACTTCCGGAGAAAGAATTCTTTCATTCCGGCCCGTGGGATTGCCCGCATGCATATCGAGAAGAAATCCAATGCCGCCGGCGAATGGAACGCCTGCGAACACAACGGAATGAAACAGCTCGGGCTTCTGTGCCATTGCAGCGCGCGTTATGAGTCCGCCCATGCTGTGGGATACGACCTGGATGCGCGCATTGCGGTGCTTCGCGCTCACCTCTTTCAGGAACGCGAGGAATTGCGCGAGGTTCTCGTTGTTGTCGCGCCGCCAGTCGTACGCGAATTCATAAAACGGCCGGTCAAGATCGCTTGCCGCTTTAATAAACGGACCGTAGATTTTTTCACCTAACACATAGGGTACGACGTACAGGTCTTTCATGACCCCGGCCGGATGCAGACCGTCTTTCTTCTGTTCGTCGCCCTTCCATTCCGTCGGCAGGGCAAGCCGCGAATGGCGCCAGCCGAGCGCCTGACGGGCTGTAAGCCAGGCAACTTTGCCGTCTTTGTCTTCGAGGATAGAGCCTTTGATGCCGTGAATCAGTACGATGGGCACGGGATCCTCCACGGGCCGCGCACATGCCGCTGCGAGTAATAGAAATGGAAGCCAGCGCTTCATGGGATACGCTCGACTGTGTACGGTCTGCATTCAAGCGTTTTCCGCAAAAAGGATTGACCCTTTCCTTCACAGACCCTTTTTTCTGGCGTGCGCCTGGCAATCTCTCTGGCCCTCGCTCTCCTGGCTTCCTGTGGGAAAACCGCTGCTTTCGATCCCGGAGCGGACGCCGCGGCCTGGACGGCCAGAGACGGAATTGTCTCGCCCGAAGAAACAGAAGGGTTTCGATCCATCAAGGTCCCCTCGAACGCGGCATCCTCTTCTCGCGAAATCACCTATCGCCTCGCCTTCTCATTTGCGCCCCGAGATGAGTCTTACGGAATCCGGGTCGGCGAAATCACCGACCGCGATCGCACGTATCTCAACGGTAAACTCATCGGCTCCACGGGGGAATTCGGATCCGACCGGCCCCAGGCATACGATCGCACGCGAATCTATCCCATTCCGCCCGGCCTCCTGCGCGACGGCCAGAACGTGCTCGTCGTCCAGGTTCAGGGTTATTTCGATTACGAGCTCGGCATCTATCGAGACCGCGTGGAAATCGCGCCCATGACGCAGCTGTTGCGCGACTACTATCTGGACAATGCCGGTCCGGCGCTTTCCATCATGGTCTACGTAACGATTGCTGCGTACTTTCTTTTGTTCTTTCTTCGCCGCAGGCACGACCGCGAGAACCTCTACTTCTCGCTTTTCCTCATTTCCTTTGTGCTCTACAGCTTCTTCCGCACACAATTCAAGTACGAGTTCGGCTGGCCGCTGTTTATCACCAAAAGAATCCAGTTTCTCACGTTATTCGCTTCTGTTCCGCTATTCTACTGGTTCATCGTTTCGTATTTCTCTCTGCCCGCTGTGCGCTGGGCCTCCTGGTTCCGCAGATTCTTTTACGCTATCACGCTCATTCCCCTCGGAGCTGCCGGAGTCGTCCTGGCCTCCCCTTCTGGAGTGCTCTGGCAGGCCACGCTCGACTACGTGCAGCCCACGTGGATCTTTTATGCTCTGGGCATTCTCTTCATTGTTTTTCGCGAAGTGATTGTACACAGGGACCGCGATGCGATGATCATGATTGGCGCGATCCTCATTCTCGTAGGAGCTCTGGTCGTCGATACGCTGGCCGGGCGCGGCCTCATCAACCTGCCGACACTTCTCACGCATGCGTTCACCTTGTTTGTCATCAGCATTGCCCTGGTTCTCGCCAACCGCTTCGTCCGACTGCATGACGAAACCGAAGATCTGAACCGCAGCCTGGCAAGCCTCAACCGCGCGGCGCAGAGGTTTGTTCCGTTTGAATTTCTGAACATTCTTGAGAAGAAGACCCTGCTGGAAGTAAACCTGGGAGACCAGGTGCAGAAAGAAATGACCGTGGTCTTTTCAGATATCCGCGGCTTCACGACGCTTTCCGAAAAGATGACTCCCAAAGAAAACTTTGATTTCATCAACTCCTATCTCCGCCGGGTCGGTCCGATGGTGCGCGACAACGGCGGATTCATTGATAAGTACATAGGAGATGCCATTATGGCTCTCTTCCCTGCTTCCGCAGAGGATGCTGTGCGAAGCTGCGTGAAGATGCTTGATGCCGTCACAGACTGGAACGGGAAACGGGCCGCCGTGGGCTTTCTGCCCGTCCAGGTAGGATTCGGGATTCACACAGGCCGCCTCATGCTCGGCACCATCGGCGAGAATGAGCGCATGGAAGGCACCGTAATCTCCGACGATGTGAACCTGGCTTCGCGCATTGAGTCGCTTACCAAGATGTACGGCGCAGAGATCCTCGTAAGCGGAAGCGTTCTTTCGCGCATCCACCGAGAGCGTTGGAAGGTGCGGGCCGTCGATCGCGTGCGCGTAAAGGGCAAAACAGAGCCCGTCGATCTCTTCGAAATCATCCCGGAAACGCCCGCAAACGCGCAGAAACTGGGCCTGATTCCTCTTTTCGAAAAGGCGGTTCTCGAGTACCGCAGCGGAAGCATCGCTGCGGCCCGGTCACAATTTATTGATATTTATAAACAATTGAGCGAAGACCGCGCTGTCCGTCTCTACATCCGCCGCTGCGACGAATGGCTGAAAAACGGGCTGCCCGCCGACTGGGACGGAGTGGAGACTCTCACGAGCAAGTAGGACGCGGCCTCGAACATTGCTCGAATCCATCCCCGCAGACCACGCGCGTCAGCCCAGGGTGCGCGCCACGCTCAGAAACTCCCGGATCTTCGGTAAGGCGCGCGGATCAAGCTGCGGCGGCGACGTTGTCACGGATGATAGCGGCCAGATCAGCCCAGCCCTGCTTCTCAGCGATTCGAAGCGCCGTCTCTACGATCTGTACCGAGGGCTTATGACCGAATGCGCGGCGAAAATAGCCTGCGGCTGTCATCGCCTGGAAGGCCCTTTCCGACTGACCTGCTTCGATGAGCGCATCAGCGGCCCTCATGTGCGCCAGCCCGTCATACGACGAACCGCCAGCCGCCAGAACTTCCACGGCCTGCCAGAGCGGATCGTTTACCCATTCGCCGGCCAGGTCTTGATGCTCCTTTAGTCTTATGGCCGCTTTCAGCGGCGCGCCCTCTGCCGAACCGCCGGTCGAAAACCATTGTTGCAGCACGGGCGGGACCTGGTTTGAGTCCAGCGCCGGAAATTGATTCATCGCAGCCCAGGCGCTTGCAACGACCTGCTCGGTCACCGTGCCTTTCGTCTTCGGACGCCGATCAACGGCGGCTAACGTCGCAAAAAATCGCCCACCGGATGCCGGTCTCCCAGGGTCCGAGTCCTGTTGTCGTCGCGGGCGGAATAGAGCTCTCGCGCAGAGTCGCGATCGCCTGTCTCGCCGATTTGTTTTCGGGGCTCGAGTCGAGGCGAAGCATTGCCTCGCCAAACGCCTGGTCATCCTGATCGAAGATCCGGATCTTTATGTTCTCATCCTGAAACAGCAGACGAGTCTCTTCGAGATCACCCTTCCCGCCGAGCCGCCGATGAATTTCCGCAAGCTCCTTCCAGACCGCGTCCGGAGCTTTCGCCCGTGCGATCCCAGGCCTCGGAAACAAGATTCACACGGAGCAGGACGGCGGGCACAAGATGTGCAAGATTCGTCGCGATCGTCGTCATCTCAAAGTCATCCACGATCACAATCCCGCTTTCATGCAGTTCGGACTGCGGCGTAGCGGCTACGGCTAGAAGCTTATCTTTGCCGAGCAGAGCAAGAGGCAGGGTCCACCATGCGCCCGCAGCAGCAAGCCGGGTAAGGAGCTTTTCCGGCGGAGGAAATTTCAGACGGATGCAATCACCTGCCTGCCTGGAAAGACTGAGGGATCTGAGATCAGCGATGTTCAGTTTCATAGAGCAATCTCTCGATCCCATTTTCGGACCGGACGCTGTCGGCCGCCATCCGAATCTCCGGCGCGAGAAGGCGAAAACAGTTGTCGCGGAAATCAAAGAAGCATTCGTCAGCAAAGGCCGCATGGGAGCGAGGCATGTTTGACAAGTTTCTCCAGACACACGGGCCATCCGATTCCTTAAAGAAACCCGACGGCGCCGTTCTTAAGAGGTTCAAATCATCGCTCCCTGACGCCCTCCTTGATCTCTGGCAGTCTTCCGGTTTTGGATCGTATGGCGGCGGCCTCCTCTGGCTCATAGATCCGCAGGAAATGTCCGACATCGCGGCCGAATGGGTCGAATCCGAGGTTGAGCCGATTCCGTTTCTTCGAACCGCTTTTGGATCCTTCTTTTACTGGAGGCCTTTCGAGGACCGGCCGGACGTCTCTTTCTGCAACGTATTCAGCTACCGGAGCACGCCCTGCGTCACAAACATGGAAGTCTTTTTCAATGACTTTCTTACAGACAAGAACATACGGACGAAGGTCCTCAAAGAAGACCTCTTCAAGCAGGCGGCAAAGAAGCTCGGATCACTTTCAGAGGACGAAATGTTCGGATTTGAGCCGGCGCTCCCGATCGGCGGGGCTATGGAACTCAAGCATGCGAAACGATTTCCGTGGCGGGAGCACCTGGACTTCCTGCTGCAACTCGATCACTGATCCGCACCCGGCGGCCTAAAAATTCATCCGGCTCTGGCCGCCGTCCACGTTGAGCGTCGCGCCCACAACCCACGATGCCTTTTTTGACGCAAGAAACACCGCCACATTTGCAATTTCTTCCACCGTGCCGAAGCGCCCTGCGGGAATTTCGCGCTCTACAAATTGACGCATCTTCTCCGGATCCGCATCGATTCGTTTCTGCCAGTTGCCGGTCGGATGAAGAATGGATCCCGGAGCGATGCCGGCGACGCGAACCCCTTTGCTGATCATCTCATCCGCGAACGCTTTTGTGAAGCTGATGGCAGCCGCTTTCGCAGCGTTGTAAGAAGGTCTTCCGCCGGATTCCCGCCCGGAGATGGATGTGATGTTGATGATGACGCCGCTTTTCATGTGAAACGCCGCGAGTTTCGACATTTCAACAAGGGAGATAAAATTCAGCTCAAGAGCTTCCTCGAAGAGGTGTTGAGGCGTGTCCATGCAGGTCGATCCGTTTGAGCCGCCGGCGTTGTTGATCAGAATATCGAGCCGGCCGAAATCGCGCATCACCGACGACAGGAGCGCTTCGCGTTCTTTCGGGACGGTCACGTCACACGGATACGTGGAAAGCGCATAACGTTCCTTCGCTGCAGCAAGGTCCGACTCAGACCTTGCGCAGACGGCCACTTTCGCGCCCTCTTCCTGAAATGCGCGGGCAATCCCGAGCCCGATCCCTTTGCTCCCGCCGGTCACGAGGACCACAGAATCTTTCAGACCGAGATCCATTATTCCCCGTAGACGACGCTTTTGATTTCCTCAAAAAGAGTCTGGAGTTCTTCGCGCAAAAGGGGCTTCGCGGGCGTAAAAGTCGCAAACACGTTGCTGAAGTAGGGCTCTTGAGCAGACAGCGTGCAGCCGTAATGGTTCATCACACGGACTACGTGCTTCTCGTGATCCCGCGCGCAGGCCACAGTAAACACGTCCGGACGGTCAAATGAATGCTGTATGTGAAAACAGCAAACCACGTCCTGATAACCCAGGCGGTCGATCTGCTCTTTGATTTCCTGGAACGAAACGTTGTCGCGCGGGCCCTGCGGATCCTTGTAGTTGATCAGCACTCTCTTGAAGTAGTGAACCTTCTTTCCATCGCGATTGACTTCCACGCCGTTGATGATGCGGCGCTCATCCGTCAGTTGTTTCATGATGAACTCACCGCGCCCGCGGGGAGACTCGAAATCAAAAAACTCCGACGTGATATCGCCTTTCAGAGCGTTCGCGTCTGCATCCTGCAAAGTATAACGTTCCGTGTCCGCGATTTCATGCTTGAACGCGGAAATCAGCGAAGGATTGTCTCCGTCATTTCGCGCTTCCAGGCGGACGTGAACCCAGCGGCCCGAACCGTGTTCCAGTA
>CAZUJO010000206.1:0-6867 GCA_964619995.1 uncultured Leptospiraceae bacterium | reverse complement strand
GACCAGAGGTTGCCCGCAACCATCTGGCTCGTTGTGTGGAGGCCGTAAGCGAGGAAGCCGTAGAAGATGAAAGCATGCATCATGCCGCGGACGGGATGCTTGAACAGCTTCTGTTGAAGAATTACGTTGAATATGAATGAGCGAATTCGCGTGCCCATGTCGGCAAGGGCCGCGGCCTTCTGGCCTTTCGCCACCGTCTTGAGCCGGTAAACGACTGCGCCGACGAATGTAACGCTCGCCGCGAGAAAAATGAGTATGTGAAAAAGGTGAATGAGTATATCTTGAGTCGAAGGCATAGCTAAAACCAGGGATATCCATTCCCGAAATTCGTCGAGAAAAAAGCTGTCCATACAGCGACCGCTCTCGCTTCTGAACCTCATGACCGTTTCGCCTCAAACCATCCTGGACCGGGCAGAACAGGGGGCGCGAATCACTCCGGAAGAAGCGCTCACCCTTTACCGCGAAGGTGACTTTCTGGCCATCCAGAAGACTGCCCGCGAGCTCCGCAACCGGCGGCATGACCCCGGCGTTGCCACATACACCATGTTTCGGGTCGTCAATTATACGAATTTCTGCAATGTCGAATGCTCCTTCTGCAGCTTCATGGACGAGATCGGCTCCGGGAAGGGTTACGTTCTGTCCAAAGAACAGATTGTTGAGAAAATGCGCGAATCGCTTGAGATTGGCTGCAACCAGATGTTCCTGCAGGGCGGTGTCTACCCCGACCTTCCATTCGATTACTATCTGGATGTCCTTTCGTCGACGAAGGCTCTGGGCGACATTCACATCCGCGGCTTTTCGCCGGTCGAACTTATCAGTATGGAAAAGACCTTCGGCATGAGTTTGCGCGAAGTCGTGCGCAAGTTGAAGGCCGCCGGTCTTGATTCCGTGCCCGGCGCGGGAGCAGAGATCCTGACGGAGCGCATGCGAAACATTCTGTCTCCCAAAAAAGCCAGCGTCTCCGAGTGGGTGCGCGCCCTTGAGACCTGTCACGAAGAAGGGTTGCTCGGCAGCGCGAACGTCGTGTTCGGGTCGGATGAAACGCAGGAAGAAGTCATCGAGCACCTGCGCGTCGTGAGAGACCTGCAGGACCGCACGAAGGGTTTTCTTTCCTTTATCCCGTGGACGTTTCAGAAGCAGACGAAGAAGTTCAATGTCCGCAACGTATCGGCTGTGGAGTATCTGAAGGTGCTGGGCATCTGCCGCATATTCCTCGACAACATCGACCACATCGAAACATCCCTCATGGTTCTCGGTACCGGCGTCGGCTGCATTGCTCTGCACGGCGGCGCGGACGATATCTCCTCCGTCATTCTTGAGGAGAATGTGCTGCGAAGCTACGGCTTGAAATCCGAGGACAAGGTTCTCGAGTTTCTGCGGGACAGCGGGTTTCGTCCTCAGTACCGGGATTTGATGTACGTTCACAAGGATCGCAAAATTCCGCAGGCCGCATAGCCCGTGCTTTTCAATTCCCTTGCCTTCCTGGTCTTTTTCCCGCTCGTAACGCTGGCGTACTACCTTCTGCCGCATCGTTTCCGGTGGATCCTTCTTCTGGCGGCCAGCTGCTATTTCTACATGGCATTTGTGCCGGAATACATCCTGATTCTGGCCGTTACGATCGGCGTGGATTTTTTTGCGGGGCTCATGATCGCCCGCGCGCAGGGCGTGCAGAAGTGGCGGTTCATGATGCTCAGCGTGATCGTCAACATCGCCTTCCTTTTTGTTTTCAAATACTACGGATTCTTCCGCGAGAACGTAAATGCCGCATTCGGCCAGGATGTGATTCCTCTCTGGAAGATCATTCTGCCGATCGGGCTTTCGTTTCACACATTCCAGTCGCTCAGTTACATCTTCGAGGTGTACAACGGACGGCAGGAGCCTGTTAAGCATTTTGGACGTTATGCGCTCTTCGTAATGTATTACCCGCAGCTGGTCTGCGGACCGATTGAAAGGCCCTTCAATCTGCTTCGTCAGTTCTTGATCCCGCGCCGGTTTCTCTTCTCGCGCTTCCAGTCCGGAATCACACTTATGCTCTGGGGATTTTTCAAGAAGCTGGTAGTGGCGGACCGGCTGGCCATGTTCGTCGACCGTGTGTGGAAAGAGCCGGACGCATTCGGCGGGCCGTGGATTCTGCTAGCGGCCTATTTCTTCAGCCTCCAGATCTACTGCGACTTTTCCGGCTACACAGACATCGCGCGCGGAGCCAGCCGCGTGATGGGCATCCGTCTGATGCTGAACTTTGATCTGCCGTTTTTCTCTAAGTCGATTCCTGAATTGTGGCGGCGCTGGCATATTTCGCTTTCGAGCTGGTTCCGTGACTACGTCTACATTCCGCTTGGCGGAAGCAAGGTGTCGAATGCGCGCAAGCAGCTCAATATCATGATCATCTTTCTATTGAGCGGTTTGTGGCACGGGGCAAGCTGGAGCTACGTGCTGTGGGGCGGTCTTCATGGACTGGTCACGGTGATCTCTTCCTGGACAGCAGGCCTGCGCGCCTGGTTCATGCGGGTAACGCGCCTCGAACTTCTCACCTGGCCCATGGATCTGTGGCGGATTTTCATAACCTTCCAGCTTTTCGCCATCTCCATGCTCTTCTTCCGTTCAAAGGATCTGAAAGAGTCCATCGGCATGTTTAAGGCACTCGGCGCAACCTCGCTCAAACTTCCGGCTGATATCCGCCTTCCGTACGATATGAAAAGCGGGCTTTTGATTCTGTGTATCTTTGTGGCGCTTGAGGCGATTCTTCGCACGGGATACTTTCAGGGAAAGGTGCGGCGTTTCGCGCTCATTCCAATTCAGGGGGCGCTTCTGGCCGTCGTTCTTGCTGCCGGCGTGCTTGAGAAGCAGGCCTTCATCTACTTCCAGTTCTAAACGTATGCGAGTCAAAATGCAGAGAGGCGAGAGATGAAAGAGAGCAGATCAAGGCGCCATTTGAAACAGGTCGCCGGTCGAGCTCTTGTATGGGCCGCAGCCGTGATCGCCTTCGCGCTGCTCTGCGATCGAATCGTCTACTCTGTGCTTTTTCCGCTGTATGACCGCCGCAGCACACTGGCCGAGATGGGTGAGCCCGTGGATTCCTTCATAGTGGGCAGCAGTCAGACCCGCTGGGCCGTGGATGCAGCGGTCGTTGCGAAAGAAAGCGGTCTGAGCTTTGCCGCATTTGCGCCGCCGGGTGCGAACGTGGAATTGCGAGCGGCCATGGTGGAAGATTACCTCGCACGCTTTCCAGGCCGGCCGAAGGTTGTGGTCTTTGAAATGCATCCCCTGTCGTTTCATCCGACGCGCTATCCGGACGATGCTTACAAGACGCTGCTGGGTTACACGCCCCGCGGAATCCTTGTGCCGTATCTCGCGAAGCGCTACGCAGGAGATCCTGTTTTTCCGGCGGGCCGCGTCTTTCATTCGCTGACTCTGAATGGAGAGTTTTATTTCCTGGGTGCCGCTGTTGTTGATCTTCCCGTGCGGATGGTCCGCCCCGTAAGCGAAATGCCTGCCGAACCCGATCTTCCTCTCGACGTGCGCGTCGCGCAGTGGCGCAAGTACTACGAGGAGATTCAACTGACTGCCGAAGTGGATGCGCTCAAGGTGGAAGCGTTTCGCGCGTTCTTGAAAGCCGCCGAAGAGAGCCGCATTCCTGTGATCCTTCTTGATATGCCGACGTATCGTTTAAACGCGCAGCTCGATCAGGATCTGGACCGCGTGCGCTCCGTGATGTTTCGTGATTTGCCGTCTAACGTGCAGTATGTGCGCCTCGAAGGCGATGCATTTGAAAAGGACGCAAGTTTCTTCTATGATGCTGCTCACCTGAATCAAAAAGGCCGGGCCGTATTCAGCCGGGATCTGGCCCGTTTCATCCGCGAAAGGAAGTGAGCCCGGCGCCAGACCGGCGCCGGAAGTGGACGATTACGGAGGCGTAATCGTCTTCAGGTGCTTGAGGTCAGATCTCTGATACGCTTTGATTGTGGTCGCGCCGGCTCCCTGGGCCTTACCGGTTACGTAGATCTTCTCGTTGAAGAACGTTACATCAGAGTCCGGGTTGATCGGCTCGCTCGTGCGCGCGTCAAAGGAGAGGTCCGGATTGAATCGCGCCAGGTAATACTGTCCGTCTTTGATTTCAATCGCATAGATCTTGTTATCGCGGAGAATGAGCGGAGATCTCCAGTAGATGTTCTCTTTGGATTTTACTTTCAGAGTCAGTTTGTCCTGTTCGAGCAGGGCCAGCAGGTGTTCTTTTGAATCCGTAGCGGTTCCTTCATACCCGATGACGAGAACGCCCTGGTTGGGAACCACTACGAACTCGCGTCCGCAGATGTTCGTGTAGGGGCTCTTGTAGAGAGCATCGTCTTTTACCGGATCGAGCATCCACAGTTCGTTCGAGTAGTGTCCGTCGCTGTGGAACTTCACAAAGCGCAGGAAGAGAATCTTGTCCCCGACCACGTTTTCGCTCTTCTGCTCTTTGGCTTCCTGCTGTTTTTTGAGGTCTTCATTCTCCTTCTGGAGATTTTCAACTTTCTTCTGGTCGTCTGTCTTTGTGTTCGCAGCTACATCAGAAGTTTTGTTTTCTTTCTGATCTTTTACTTCCTGCTGCGCCTGCTTGTTTTCCTGCGCAGCCTGGTCTACCTTCTGTTCCTGCTTCTTGAGATCCTGCTCCTGCTTGGTCAGGTCCTGCTGCTTCTGTTCTTCTTTCTTAATTTCCTGTGCGTTCTTGATTGGATCCTTTGCGAGCTCCTGGATCTTCTTGCCAGTGTCCTGCTTCTGCTGCTGAACCTGCTGCTGCTGTTTCTGGAGGTCCTGCTTTTTGTCTTCCAGCTGCTTCTGTTCCTGCTTCAGCGCGTCCTGCTTCTGATCGAGCTTCTTGTCCGTTTCGTCTTTGCGGCGGTTCTCAATGTCCGTGAGCTGCTTTTTGTCTTCCGGCTTCGTCGTTTTGTCGGTCTCTTTTTTGATCTCTGTTGTGTTCAGGTCCTGCTTTCCTGGACGCACAACGTTCTTCACGAGAGGAATGATGATCTGCGTTTTACCGGCCCAGTTTCTGTATGAGCGGTCGATGCCGACGGTCTCGGGCTTGAGAGCTGCGATGACCGGATCTGAATATTTGCCCTTCAGCTTGTCGAGCGACCCGCGCTGCTTCGCGTTATAATAGAGAACAAAGCGGCTGATCGTTTCGGAATCGGCCGGTGTGTATTCATACGCTGCCTGAGTGTAACCCATGATGATCCGCTGGATTGCGTTGATGTGCGCGAAGTTCGCTTTTGGATCGATCGTCAGGATATCGGCGCCGTAGCCCGGAGTCGCTGGATCGTATACGCGCTGTACGGTGATGTTTTCGAGAGTCGCCTGCCCATTTGCCACGACGTCGGATGCAAGCTTCCTGCCTGCCTCGATGCTCTGGCGCCGCGCCTGTTCTGTTGCGGGGGCGTTGCTTGCGTTGATGAACTCAACCCGGCCCGTGCGGATTTCGTCTTCGGAGACACGCGGCTTTTTTGCGTCATTCAGGTCGCGCTCCTGAGCGCCCAGAAATGCGGGCAAGAGGATGAGGGAAAGTGCCAGGGAGCGTAAGATGGTCATGGCCGATAGATCTCCACGGATAAAGTTGAGTCAATGTTATTTTCGGCCCATGCGAGGCCGTACTTGCGCCCTCCGGACGAATTCGAATGACAGGCACTGCCTGAAAAAAAACCTGGCAACGCTTGCGGCTGCTCGACGCCTACGTCTCGCAGTATAAACCATTCGCGGGGGGAGATGAATCTCTTCCGGCGGCCGGCCATTCCTTTCTCATTGCAGCCTACCTGGCCGTTTCACGCAAAAAAGCGGTGATTGTGGCATGTCCGGACGACGGCGCAGCCCGCCGGCTCTGCGATGAAGTGCGCGCCCTGACGGGAAAAGGATCTCTGCTGCCCTCCCGCCGCGTCCTGCCCTATGAGCTGGTCCGGCTTTCGAGGGATGTGGAGGGTGAGCGGGAGCAGGGGCTTTCTGCTCTGTTGCACGGCGGCGTGGTTTTCACCACGGCCGAGGCTTTGTGTGAGCGATTCTATCCATCGAAAGATTCAACGCTCATCAAGGTTGATATGGAAATCGAGCCCGATGAGCTCGCGCGTCAGTTCGTGCGTCTGGGCTACCGCGCCGTGGAGCGGACGGAGGCGCCTGGAGAATTTACGCGCAAGGCTGGCATTCTCGACGTGTTTGCTCCGAATCTGCCGGCTCCGGTCCGCATCGACTTTTTCGACACAATCATAGAAAGCATTCGGTCTTTTGATCCCGAAAGCCAGATCAGCGGCGAGAAACTTCTGAACGCCGAGATCGGTTCCGCCGCCGAAACGATTCTCACCGAGGAGCAATCGGCGAAGCTGCGCGCGCGTCTTCGCGCCGACTTTGACCAGGAAATCCTGCCGCCCTGGATCGATGAGGAGACGGGAAATCTCAATTCGCGAGACAGCGAATCTCTGCATGAGTTTCTCCCGTTGATTCTGCGCGGCAGCACGCTCGCTGATCTCGCTCCAAAGGATACGCCTCTCATTCTCGCCGACGCGGACGGCGTGCTTTCGCGCATCGAGCTTTACGAACGCGAAGTCCGCGAATGCTTTCGGAAAGCAAGCGAGACGCATGCATGCGTGGATCCAGACAAAGCCTACACTTTCTCCACACTCAAAGATTTTTCAGTGCTCAAGATCGAGGACTCGGAGTTTCCAGGACCCTGCGGCATCCAGCGCGTAGAGGGAGTGAAGGGCCGCATCGCTGAGATTCAGAAGTCAATCCAGAAACTCGTCGAGGCAAAACAGAAGGTTTTCATAACCGCGGCCGACCGAACCCAGCTCGATCGCATAGCAGGTGTTTTTCGAACACAGAAGGACTATAAGACAGAGATCATTC
>CAZUJO010000205.1:2651-6870 GCA_964619995.1 uncultured Leptospiraceae bacterium | reverse complement strand
CCGATGATCTGTGCCACGTGCGAGTTGATCCCCACGGTCTTCGTAATCGCGAGATTCTCTGCCACTTTCGATAAATCCAGAGAGTGATCAAAATCAACCCGGACCGTCATCACGGCGCCTGCGGTGCAGCCCGGCAGAGTGATCGTGTTCAGAGCAACGGGCGAAATCGTAAGCGCCTGCAGCGGCAGAGGCGATGTCTTGTTCGCGGCGCTTGCGGTAAGATACGAAGAGTTCGCAAGACCGCTCGTTGCATCTACCGTGAAATCGAGGAAGTAGGCAGATGCCAGCGCATTGCCTGCAACATCCCGCGCACCAGTACTGACGCTCAATCGGTACACATGCTGAGGTTCGAGGGGACCGGACGGCGTAAAAGTCAGGCTGGTAAAGGTCGGGTCCCAGGAGAACACGCCGGGAACAGATGCGCTGTCGGACTGGCGCACGAGCGAAAAGGCATTCTGCGAAACGAGAAACTGCATGGGCTCGCTGAAATCGACGCGAAGCGCGCTGTCTTTTCCAATGCCCGCCTGATTGTTTACGAGGGGTACCGGGTTACCAATTTCGTATAACGTCGCAACCGTGGGCGCGACAAAATCGGTTCCTGCCTGGAATGTCGTGGTTGAAGTTGCTCCCAGAGGAACTCCGTCTGTGTCTCTGGCGCCGACGTTGATGGTCATTGTATACGTCGCCGCAAAGGTCAAGGCCGCAAACGGAGTGTAAGTGAAACCTCTCAAATCCGGATCCCAGGCAAAGCTGCCCGGCGCTGCAGGAGAGATGCTGAAAGCCGCCTGCGTGGAGGTCGTGTCCATGGGTCTTGAGAAGATGACGCGGATGGTAGATGCCGTGCTTACGTTCTGCGTGTTGTTCGCAGGGACGGTGGAAAGTACCTGAGGGCCGGTAATGTTTGATCCCGAAACGAAGTGCACAATGTAATCCAATTCCATTCTGTATCCGTCGCGCGACTGGGAAGATGCGCCCTGCACGAGCACGAAGGAGTTGCCTGCGGGCAGAGGTCCGTCGAGGCGGTATTCGAGCCGGCGCCCCGTCCACGCGAAATGGCCGGGCGTTGGAGCAGAGCCTGTGAGCGCGAACGCGCTCTGCGTTCGCTCTGCGTCCATGTCATGATCGAATTCAACAAAAATGGGCATCGTGGCCGGAACGTTAGGCGTCAATACAGAGGGGCTGGAAAGAACAACGCTCGGCCGGTTTTCGGAAGGCGGAGCAAGAAGAACGGCCGGGATTTCGGCCGCATTCTTGCTGCATCCGGCGGCGAAAGCGCAGAGAACCAGCGCGAGTTGCAGCCGGAAAAATGCGCGGAATCTCCAGCGGTAAGGCCAGTCAGCGCGCAAAGTCATTTATCCCTCACCGGAGGCAGAGCGATTTTCGTTTTTACTTTCGATCCGTCGCGGAGAACATCGACGCTGTCGATGGCCACGACGTCTCCGGGCGCAAGACCGGACGCGATTTCAAAACGCTCGCCGTAGCGGTCACCGAGTGCAACTTCGCGTTTTAGGACGATCCCTTCTCGGACTACGAACACATCCGCGCGCCGCCCGGCCGCGACTTCCCGGATCCCGCTGAGTGCGGATTCGGGAACGGATAGAACATCCTTCTTCTCTCGCGTGCGGATGCGGGTGCGCACGAACATGCCCGGCGCAAGGAGGTCCTCCTTGTTCTCAAAACGAATCCGCACCGGTATGCTCCGCGTCTTCGCATCGATGACGGGCGAAACCAGATACAGCTCGCCTTCAAACGACTTTCCCGCGCGGGCATCTGCCGTAAAAAGAACGCGGGAGCCGGGTGCAATGTTCTTGATCTCTTCTTCGGGAAGCTGTGTTTCCACCACGAGTCTGTCTGTTCGGACAATCGTGAACAGCGGCTCGTTCTGTTTGGCTTCCTCTCCGATTTCAATCGCGCGCGATGCGACTACGCCGGATAACGGGGACACGATTGTGGCTTCTTTCAGCAGAAGAGCCGTGTTTTCGAGCTCAATTTGCGCGCTCTGGTAGGCGGCCTCGGCGGATTTCAGGCTCTGCAGGTCGACCTGTGTGTTGAAGTCAATGAAGGTCTTCTTCTTTTCAGCCGGCACATCGGGGACAGCGACGTTCGCGCCGATCAAGTCGGCGTCGCGAAAACCGATCATCTGCGTCTGAAATTCCTTTCGGGTTTGAAAGAGACGCGAGACTGCGCTGAGGTAAGTCACATAGGTCTGCTTCAGCTCCGCGCCGGAAATGCCGCCGAGATCATACAGTTCCTTCTTGTTTTCCAGGTTTTGTTTGGCCGTCAGCAGCTGCGCGCGCGATTCGACAATGTTTGACTGAGTTCGTTCGATTCCCGTGATTTGCTTTTCCACATCCCGCCGCGAAGCCGCATAACGTGCCTGCGCCAGCATCATCTGCGCTCGAGCCTGGGCCGCGCTTCCCTGAGCCTGCCGCTGCTTGAGTATGAGTTCAAAGGTTTCCATTTGAGCGAGGCGTTCCCCTTTGCGAACGCGGGAACCCTGTTCTACAAAGATTTGCTGCACGCGCCCGAGGATCCGAGAGGCCACCGATGCCTTTTCGAGATAAGTGACGGTGCCCGGATTCTTGATTTCATTTACGAGATTCTGAGGTTTCAGCGTCTCGGTCCGCACCTCCGGAATCAGCATGGAGTCATCGATCGACTGGCGGTTCTGCCAGGGACGAAAGAAAGAGAGCAGAAGGGCGGCTGCAATCACTCCAGAGATCGCATAACGTGTGCGGCGCGGCATACCGCGCCAGCGTGCGGCGGCCTGTTGTGCGCGGCCGGACAGAAGCCGGCGCGAAACTCTGCGCGTGGAGCGGCGAACTGGAGCAGGGAGGGATTTCCAGGCGAATTGAATCTGGCGGCGCAGGAGCGAGGAGCGAGGTGTCTTAGCGGATGCAGCGCCTCGCGTTCGCTGCTCGTTGCCCTGTTCGGGCGCGGGTGTCTCCTCGGAGGCGAGGGGTGCCGATTCGGGCGACGGCTCATTTTCCGACAGCGGATCGGGGCCAGGTGTGGGAAAGAGATCGTTTGTCATGGGAGTCCTCGCTTGGTTTCGACGGCGGTTTGCGCAGCAGACGGCGGAAGATCGATTAGATTGAGGGCATCGAGATCGAGGCCGATGTCGGCCTCAAACTGGTTGATGGAGAGAATAGACTCTACGCGTTTTTCCAGAAGGCTCTGTCTTGCCTGCTGAAGCTTGATTTCTTCCTCGAGATAATCATGGAGGGCCGTCTGTCCGCTCAGGTACTTTCTGTATTCGACGGCGATGCGAAGCTCTGAAATCGACACCTGTTCTGCGAGGAGATCCAGGTCTTTGATTCTCTCGGCGGTTTCGCGCGCGAATCGATCCAGCTTCAAGTCGAGCCCGCGTTTGAGATCGTCGCGAGAGGAGCGCGCACGAAACAACTGCAGCTCGTTTCGCATTTCGGCGGCCCGATAGCCGGCATTGTTATAGATATCGAGCTCGCCGCCCTGGGAAAGTCCGTGCTGCGTTTCCGCCTTCGTGCTGTTGTACTGAGCGTCTGTGCGAAGCGTGCTGCTCTGAAGCGGCAGTGTTACGTTGAAACCCACTCCCCAGTCGAGAGAACGCGGGGGCCACGTTTCCCCGGTCCGTCCGTAGTGGCCCGTCAGCGAGATCGTAGGGAGGTAGTCATGTTCTGTAATCAGGTATTCCCGCCGCGAGCGGTAAAGATCCAGGCGCGCCTGTTTCAAGTCCGGGCTGTTCTCCTCCGCGAGCGCACGAAGATCATCTGTCTTCGGTACGGTTTCTTTGAGTGTGACGCGGTTGAGATCGACGTCGACGAGCACGGGAATGCTCCCCTCGGGAAGGTGCAGCAGGTTTGCAAATTCGCGCTGCTTGTCGGCGAATGAGGCCTCTTCCTTTTTCAGCGCAAACTCCCTCTTTTTGTGCTCATTTTCGATTTCGCGGAAATCGATGAGGGCAATCGATTCCTGTCTCTTTTCAATCAGCGCGCGTTTGTAAAGGAGTTCTGTGCTTGCAAGAGCCAGCCGAGCGAGCGTCATCTGGGCTTTGAGCTGCTGCAGGGATAGAAAACTTGTGCGGACCTTGAGCTGCAGATCCTTTCGCGCCTTGCGGTATTTCTCTGAGCTGATAGACGCGTCGATTTTCGCGACTTCGTAGGCGAGCTCAGCACGTCCGCCGTCGTAGATGGGCTGAGAGACATTCAGCTGAACTGAATGGGAGCCGTTGTCAAAGTCG
>CAZUJO010000205.1:0-2641 GCA_964619995.1 uncultured Leptospiraceae bacterium | reverse complement strand
CTCCGCAACCGTCCGGCTCTGGCGGTAGCTGATCGAGACGGACGGAAAGAAGTCTCTGAACTTCACCCGAATCCCCTCGTCAGCGATTCCGCGTTCACGCCGCAGGGCACGCAGTTCCGGATGATTTTCCTCCGCGATGATCTCCGCTTCGCGCATGGTCATTGGAACGCCTGCCGGCTCAAGCACTGCGAAAGGCAGAAGCAGAAAGACGAGATACCTCAACGGTCCTTCTCCGCGGGTTCGTTGGCGAGCGCTCCCGCGAGCTTCCTGTGCCGGGCCGCGCGGTCGTCCATGCGCAATTTCGAGAATAGATCGCCTAGATGTGCATGTACGCGATGCAATTGATCTTCAAGCGGCACCTGCGCTGCCTGGTACTCATAAAGCGCCAGCTCCACTTTGCCCTGCGCTTCGAGGCATCTGCCCAGCAGGTAGTGCGCCTGTGAATTTTCCGGGTCCTCTTTCAAAATCTGCCGAAAAATGGAAGAAGCCTCGGACAGGCGTTCTTCTTCGGAGCGTTTTGGACTCACCGCGACGACTCGGCCGAGCCACAGCAGTGCATGCGGATTGCCTTCGCGCTTCTTGAGAAAGTCTCTCAAGATCAATTCGGATGCTGCGAAGTCCCGCGTATAATATTTAATTCGAGCGCGCATAACGTTCACTTCCGTGTTGTCTGGATGCGTTTTTGCGAGATTTGCGAGCGTAGCCTCGGCTTGATCGAACTTCTGAGTGCGGTAATCTGCAGCCGCCTGTTTGAACTGGGCGAGCTCGGGTTCCGTCAACTCGGCTTTTGAGCATGCGGCTGCGAGAAACAGTCCCAGTATGGCGAAATTATGTCGTATGTAATGCATAATAGTTCAAGTTAGGTTCGAGGTGTGTACGTTAGGCGGCAATGCTGTCAAATAAAATCCATGCCTGCGGGGTGAAAAATGTAGCGCATGTTATGTGAGCGGCACGGTTGCAAATGATCCTATGCCGAATAACGGTGACGCGATGTCATCATATGTTGTTGTGTTTTAGTGTTGTTTGTTACGTAAAACCTGTCGTTCGTTACGGGGCGGCGCTCCGGTGTTTCTTAATGGGTTCTGTACGGCTGTGCAAAAAGCTTTCGAGCGCGGGCGGTGTATGTGGCTTTCGCAAATACTTATAGTAGGAACGAAAGCGGAACATGGTTGCTAGCGACCAAGAAACGTCTGCCTGCGAAAAAAACATATGATCATTTCAAATCTGTTTGACCGGAGTTCCGGGATTCAGCTCTCGTCTTCGTGTGCGCCTGACGGTAATAGTTCTATTTCTTTGTTCCTGCTCGAAGCCGTTCAGCGGTATGTATTCGAAGCTGGATGTGTCTCCGGAAACAGGACCGGTGATTGTGCGCGGCGAGGGGCTCGATCTGCATTCGAGCAAACTCCTTTTCGCGACTCCAGAGAAAGTCTTCGAATGGAAAGATGTGGAAGGCATGTCGGAGAGGGAGAGAGGTCTGCTTTTGAAGAGAGCCTTTGTCCGGCGCGCGGCTGTGCGATCGGGTCTTGCGGAGAAAATGTTCGATTCAGAAGAAGCGGCACGATACATATTTCCGCGTCTGGAAATGATTCTGGAAGACTACTATTACTATAAGAAAGGGGATCCCGAGCGCGTGCGCCGATCTGTGGAAGCTATGAAAGTGGATGATGAGAGTCTTTCGCAGGCTCTGAAGGATGATCCTTCGCTTGCGAAGGCAGGAGTCACCGAGGATCAGCTGCGACGAAAGAGGGATCGTATACTCGAACGTATGTTTGAGCTGAGAATGATGCAGGCGAAGCAGAAATCTATGGAAGAATTGCTCAGGCAGTACCATCCGGAGGTTCTGTGAAGGTCCGGGCATGTATCTATGGGGCAATCCTTCTAGCGGTTTGGCCCTGTTTTTCGGTGTTTTCTGAGGAATTTGTGCCCGGCTCGGAAGTGATCCGGGAATCGGACATTCTGCGCCGCATGGAAGAGGAGATCGGGCAGACGCGTGCTGAGAAAAAGACCGAGCCTGCGAAGACTGAAGCGGTGTCGAATCCGCAGATCACCGTTGTGACAGGGGCAGGGACGCAGAAAGGAAATTCGATTCTTTCTCAAAACGAGATCGTCATCCTGCCGGAGGGCGGTCTGCCTCTGCGCATTCCGATCCGCGAGGTGGCTGAGGTGACGTTTCTCAAGTGGAGCGTTCGCGCGGCCGCGGACCGGAGATATTTTTTCCCGTCGGTCTGCAAGGTCCGGAAACGAGACGGGTCGGAGATCACCGGCCGGCTTCACGATCAGGACTGGTTGAGGCTCGATGTGGGCGGCGCAAGCGTGCTCTCGTATTTCGTATCTGCAAACGCGGCCGAAGAAATTGAAGCGCAGGGAGTTCCTGCCGGCGTCGTGCGTCGGTTTTCCTTTGAGATGGAGTCGGAAAGTGCGGGCAGGTAGGATTTCGATCCTGATTCTCACGATAGGCGCTCTTGGAATGAATCAGTGCGCTTCCGCGGCGCGCCGGACCGCTGAAAGCGTGCGAGAGGTTCGCACATCGCAGCCGCCTCCTTCGAGCTGGCAGGCGGATATGATTGCTGTTCCTGCAGCCGATCACACGTTTTACATGGACCGCTTTGAAACCAGCGAATTGTCTCCCGGTGACTATTTT
>CAZUJO010000204.1:0-6889 GCA_964619995.1 uncultured Leptospiraceae bacterium | reverse complement strand
GTCCTCGTGCTGACAGCCCTCCGCGCACTGCGGGGAACGAGGGTGAGATCCGAGGACACCTCGGCACGATTTGTTCGGACTCCAAAAACTTCACTCACATTCCAGTGATCGGAAACCGCAGGCTCCGAGGGGGCGCTCATCGTATAGGGCGCAGACGGTACCGGGCCCAACATCTAAACAAACTTTACTGATTGAAACTTCGGCTCCCCCCTGTTCGGGGGAGGCGGCCGCGGAAATTTTGAATTGCAACTCCGCTGGTTGTTAGTCTCCTTGCGCGACCGGTACGCTTGAATGACGACTAACAATACAAAGACCACGATGGCACGGTCGACCATGCTCTCCGGCGAATACGAAATCAGTTCCGCGAGTTTACGCTTCAAAAACCCGGACAATGAGCGCGCCTTTCGACGGACTCTCATTGAAAGCATCGTGCCGCTTACGCGCATTGCTATGTGTCTCGGGTTCTGCATGTACAGTGTCTTTGTTTTTCTCGACTACCGCATGCTCCCGGAAACATTCACTATCCAGGCGATCCTGCGCGCATTTGGCTCATTGTCGATCCTGGCAGCACTGCCGATCTCCTTCCACAGCGTTTACAAAAAGTACCAGGAAGCCGTCATCTCAGTCCCCATCCTTGTTTGCGGATACATGCATTTCGTAATGCTTTTCCTGAGCAATTTGCCGGCGGACTATGTTCGGTCCGCTACGGGACTCATGCTCCTCTATACTTTCTACTTTTGCGGTTTGCGTTTCGCCATTTCAATCTGGATTGCCTCCGCGCTTCTCGCCGGTTACGTCGCATCTGCTTTTGCTTCAGGCAAAGCAGATCTATTCGGATTCTTCTATCAAAGTTTCTGGCTGTTTTCGGAACTTGTCATCTGCATCCTGTCGATCTACGCGATTGAATACAATGTCCGCCGGAGCTACGTACAGGGCATCTGGATTCGGCGAATGGAGTCTGAAGAATTTCGCCGGCAGCTGGCCGCTCAGGAAAAACTTGCCACTGTGGGCGCCATGGCCGCAGGCATTGTCCACGATTTCAAAAATCCCGTGGGGATCATTCTGGGTTCCCTCGAACTGGCAGACGATGCAAGCATCCCCAGGAACGAACGCAGCGCATACTTGCAGATCGCAAGCGACGAAGCATCGAGACTCTCTCTTATGATCCAGGATATTCTCGAGTACGCGCGCGGGTCCGTGGTCGTCGAAAAGCGTGAGGTGAACCTCGAGGATTACGTCGAACGCGTCCGACAGAGTCTTTTGCCCCGCTTCTCGTCAAAGGGCCTGGGCCTCCAGGTAATCGGCGATGCGACCGGACAAGTATCGCTTGATCCGGACCGTTTTCTGCGCGCATTGCTGAACATCGCCAACAACGCCGCCGAAGTGCTGAAACCCGGCGGACGGTTTGAAGTGAACTTTGCCCGCAATGTGGAGTTCGTGCAGGTAACGTTACGCGATAATGGACCCGGAATTCCGGAACCCATACGGGACACCCTTTTTGAGCCGTTTGTTACCCACGGCAAGGCCCACGGTACGGGCCTGGGCATGGC
This sequence comes from uncultured Leptospiraceae bacterium, assembly GCA_964619995.1. GTDB lineage: Bacteria > Spirochaetota > Leptospiria > Leptospirales > Leptonemataceae > JAEUSB01. The sequence goes on along the minus strand of CAZUJO010000204.1, from coordinate 5,339 downwards.
CGTGGTGAAGAGCATGGTTGAGGCTCACGGGGGAAGCATCGAATTCCAGACGGAGACGGGAAAGGGAACTACCTTCTTCGTAAAAGTCCCGGCTTAGATCGAGCGTTACGCGTAAACTCTCTTCGTATCGAGCCAGCCGCCGACCAGAGCCAGAACCACATAGCTGAAGAGGGCTTCTGCCGAAAACAGCAGGATCGACGGCGGCGGCGGCAGAAAATACTGCACGATTCCCATGATCAAAAGAACTCCTGCAAAGATGTGCATCCCGAACTTGCCCGCGAAACCCGGCCCCGGTTTGCTCGCGCCCAGATACAGAAGATAAGAGGCGCCGACCAGGAATGTCTCCAGTATGATCGTTGCAGTCCGATTGTTCCAGAGGCCGAGTCCCAGCTTGGTCGTGTCATCGCCGGCTAATGGCAGGTCGGGCGTGTGAACAGGGATATCCAGAAAATAATGGGACAACACCGAGAGAGCAATGGCTCCCGCAATGAGGTTGCGCGAGGCCTGCGCCGTCGCGGGCAGAAATGCGCGCGCAGCAAGGAATGCCAGGGCCGCCCAGATTACGGTCGCGAGCAGACTGTGCGTATACGGCATGAAGTCGAGCTTCAGGGCGTTGCTCTCGGTGAAGCCCGGCACAAGCCGCATCCGCTCAATCCCGAAATTAATAAAGATCATAAACAAGATATCCACAAACTGGACTCCCAGCATAAGGATCAGCAGGGAGCTCCGGGGAGCCATACGTTTGAGCGCGAAGGAGGCTGCGTAGTGACCGGTAAACATCCCTTTAGAAAGGAAGCCTCGCATAACTGGCAACAACAAAATCTAACTCCTCGAAGGAGTCACGGGTATTCATTATAGGAGGCGATCGCTATGCCAAACCCCGTCGGTGTTGCAGGAACAGTGGCAAATAACGTCAGAGACGACGATCCGATTTGAAGGACATTGATATCGGGGTTGTTGGTGACGTACAGAAAACGTCCCTGCGGGTCCATGGTCAGTTTGGCAGGACCTCCCCCCACGTTGATCATCGCACCCGGTGTATTGGTCAGACTTCCGTTTGCACTCCGCGCGATTGCCATGATGAGACTGTTGGACGCCTGGTTCAAATAGATGGTGCTCTGCGCGGGATCAAAAGGCCCGCCGATGAAACCGTTTACGCCCGTGCTTGACGCCAGTGACGAAAGACTTCCGTCTCCGGCAAGGGTTGCTGTGACGTAAGGCCCGTTGGGATTTCCCGCGACAAAACTGACGTACACATGCGTTCCGGAAGTATCCATGATCATGCCCGCCGGCGTGTTTACGGTGCCGCCTGTTGAGAGCGATGAACCCAGAGGAGTCGCTGTCAGGGCCGATGCGTTCACGGTGAACGCACGAACGATAGACGGCGATGCGCTCGTTGCCCCGTAAAGAAATCCTCCGCCGGGGCTGACCACGAGGTCCTGAAGCTGGTAGTTCGTAGAATCCTTCACGCAGGTTGTAAATCCGCCGGAACCGTTCAGGCGGCAGAGCATGTGACCGTTCGTCTGCAGAGTTGCGGCGACGAACCGTCCCCCGGGATCAAAGGAAACTACCGTGGGCGCCGTGATCTGCGTGTCGATGCCCTGAAATGTGAGAGCTCCGGTGGCAGGATTGATGGCATAAAAATTTAACCCGCCGTTTCCGGCGACCGCGAGGGTCGTCCCGGAATTATCCACGTCCATTCCGTTTGCGTTTGTGAGAGTTGCCGCGATCCACGGCGTCGATATGCTTCCGCTCGTCTGAATGCGCGACGCGTAGATCGCGCTACCGCCCTGGTCCGTAAAGTAGAGAAACCGCCCGGCCCTGTGGTGGGTAAACATCATCGCTGCCAGCAGGCTGCAACCGGCGTCTTCCAGACGGCAGCTGCGTGAGTATGTACAGCTGGTGAGCGCAGTCGAAACAACTGCAACGAAGAGCACCAAACGGGCTGTCATGCGCTAGAATCCCTTAACGCAACCCTCGATCAAGCGCGAATTGCGCCCAGGCGCGGACGTCTTTTCCGCGATAGGTGTGCATCAGATTTTTTTGGGGGCCGCGCCGGGAGATGAGCATTACTTGTAAGGATTCAACAGGATTCAAATCCGCGGAAGGAAAAATGAAAACAGAGAAATGGAAGATCATTGTATACTGGATTGCCACTGTGCTCACGGCGGGCAATTTCGCCTTCGGCGGCGTCATGTACATCAGCCGGAATCCGGAAGTCGTCGCCGGCCTGGCTCAGCTCGGATATCCGGCCTACATTGCCAGCATCCTGGGTTTCTGGAAACTCGGCTCAGCCATCGCCCTGATGATCCCCCGCTTTCCCCTGCTGAAAGAATGGGCTTACGCCGGACTGGTTTTTAATCTGACGGGCGCTTCCGCATCAAACGCATTTTCCGGACAACCCATCGGCCATATCATCGCTCCGCTCATCGTGCTTGCGATCGCCGGAGTTTCTTACTGGCTCAGGTCTCCGGACCGCCGCGTCGCCGAAATCGGACGCTGACGCGATTTTCCAGACCCGGCGGACCTCCTGATTTTTCTTGACGGGGGTCCGTTCGGCACGACGCTCCTTTTATGAAAGCGGGCGAAAGCAAACTCGAAGCACTCAAGAAGAAAGGTCCGTCCATCGAAGGCCCGCTGGTCTTCGTCATTCTCGACGGTGTCGCGATCTACCGCGGCGAAAAGGAAGGATATCCCGGAAACGCGCTCGATTTAAGCCAGGCGCCCTGCATCAAAGGGCTGCTCGCTTCCGCGCCCGTCCAGACTCAGCTGCAGGCACACGGCAAAGCAGTGGGAATGCCGTCCGATGAAGACATGGGCAACAGCGAAGTCGGACACAATGCGATGGGCGCCGGAAGAATCTTTTCGCAGGGAGCAAGCCTCGTCAATCAGGCCATCGCCTCGCGCAGTCTTTTTGCCGGACGCATCTGGAAGAAACTCATTGGGACGGCCGCTGAGCCCGGCTTCGCGCTCAAAGGCAGCGCCGTGCACTTCCTCGGACTGCTCTCAGACGGGAACGTACACAGCCACATTGACCAGCTGATCGACCTGCTGCGCGAGTGCTCGGCACAGAAAGTTAAGAAAGTTTATGTTCATGCCCTCCTCGACGGGCGCGATGTGGAGAAAGCAAGCGCCGGCATCTACATCGAGAAATTGTCGAAAGCCATGCGCGAGCTCGCGCCCGCAGACGGCCAGTGGTGCATCGCCTCCGGCGGCGGACGTCAGGTCATCACAATGGACCGCTATGAGGCAAACTGGGGCATGGTAGAGCTTGGCTGGAAAACGCATGTGAAAGGCGAAGGCCGTATGTTCCCCTCTGCCGAGGAAGCCATTGCCGTTATGCGCAAGGAGCAGCCGGATGCCATCGATCAGGATCTGCCGCCTTTCGTTGTGGGCGAAAATGGAAAGCCCGTGGGACGAATTCAGGACGGCGATGTTGTAATCTACTTCAATTTCCGCGGCGACCGCGCCATCGAGATCTCGCGCGCATTCACGGAAAAAGACTTCAAGCCTTTCAAGCGGGATCCTGAAGTTCAGGTGCACTACGCAGGGATGATGCAGTACGACGGGGATTTAAATCTGCCCGAAGATTACCTGGTCGCTCCGCCTGCGATCGATCATACGATTTCAGAGTACCTTGTGAACGCTGGCATCAAACAATACGCATGCTCGGAGACTCAGAAATTCGGACATGTAACCTACTTCTGGAACGGGAACAACTCGCAGAAGTTCTCCGACACGCTGGAAATCTGGGAAGAGATTCCGTCTGATCGCATATCGTTCGACCAGAAGCCTGAGATGAAAGCCGCAGAAATTACGGACGCAGTGCTCAAAGCGCTCGCCACCCGCGAATACAAGTTCCTGCGTCTGAACTACGCAAACGGCGATATGGTCGGACACACGGGAAGCCTGCCCGCAAGCATCAAGGCGGTTGACAGCGTGGACCGCGCGCTCGCAAGACTTCTGGAAGAAGGAAAGAAATACAATGCTACCTTCCTCATCACGGCCGATCACGGCAACTGCGATGAAATGATCATGATGGACAAGAAGGGCAACTGCACGAAGGATGCGTCTGGCGCATACGTCCCGAAGACGAGCCACACGCTCAACCCTGTGCCGTTCATTCTTACCGGCGCGGGCGCGGAAAATTACAGGATCGCGCAGACGAGCGGCAAGTTCGGTCTTGCAAATCTTGCGGCCACGGTCCTCTGTCTTCTGGGTTTTGAAGCTCCCGGCGGTTACCTGCCGTCTATCGTCGAAAGAAAGTGAGGAACTTCTTTTTGCCGTGTTTCTTTAGAAACCGGTAGAAGTCTTCGTATACTTCGAGTCTGCTCGTTTCGTTCAGGATTTCGTGATAGAGACCGCGGTACGGGATCCACAGCTTTTCGCGCGATCCGAGATCCTCGTAGAACCGGCGCGACGCGTCCACAGAAACAATGCGGTCTCCCATTCCCTGCATCACGAGTGCCGGAATCTGGATGCGCGGTGCGCGCGAAAGCGCCTGAACGTGGGCGTTCAGTACTTCATGAAACCAGCGCACCGTGGCGGTTTTGAAAATCGTCGGATCGCCGGCGTAGAGCTGCTGAATCTTTGGGTCGTGCGAAATAAACGTGGAATCGATTCCTGTGGGAATTGAGAGTTTCGGCAGAATGCTCGTGACCATGTCGCCGAGCTTTCGCTTCCATCCAGGAAAATCAGGAGGCAGCCCCAGAAACGGCGCGCTGAACAAAACACACTTCAGATCGAGCGGAGGCGGATTCTCCTCCAGATAGCGGGAGACAATCAGTCCGCCGTGCGAATGGCAGCCGAGCGAGACTGGAATGCCCTCGAAATTCTCGCGAACGAAATGAAGGAGGGCGGACACGTCCCAGAAATAGTCGGAAAAATACTTCACATATCCGCGCTTGCCTTCCGAGTCCCCATGGCCGCGGACGTCAATCGCCACAAGAGCGACCCGCCTTTCATTCAACCATCCCGCGAAATGGGCATAGCGCTTCCGATGCTCGGCGAAACCGTGAACCCAGGCGACCACCATCTTTGGGCGTCGCGGGACCCAGGCGCTGCCGGCCAGCTTGATGCCGTCCTGGGCGCGGATATGAAATGTGGTTTCCGCCATACGTCCGAATGAAATCGTTCGCCTTGATGACAAGCAAACTTCGAGTCGCGGTGGTGCATGACTGGCTGACCGGAATGCGAGGCGGCGAGGCCGTTCTCGAAGGAATCCTCAGCCTCTACCCGGATGCGGATCTTTTCACCCTCCTCCACAACCGGGGGAGCGTAAGCGAATTCATTGAAAACCGCAGAATTCGCACGAGCTTCATCGACCGCCTTCCCCTGAA
>CAZUJO010000203.1:0-6901 GCA_964619995.1 uncultured Leptospiraceae bacterium | reverse complement strand
CTGCGGTGCCGTGGACAATGCTGATGGGCGGATCGTTCGCATCAAATCTCGATTGATTGTCGATCGCTTTCAGATATGTCATATGCTCAATGCCGCCCCAGTGATCGATCACTGTGTGAATTTTTGAGCCCGCAGAAAGATTCGTGGCTGCAAGAGTCGTGTCCACGATATTCAGACTCTCGTCGCGAAAATCACCCGGGTTTGTGATCCCGAGCATGTTCGCGAGAAATGATCCAGCAGAACCACCGAGGGCGGTTACATAGTTTGTGTTGATTCCGTAGATGGCGGCGTTTGCATAAAGCCAGCGAAGAGCAGCCTTCGCATCCCGCGCCGCCGGGTACATCGCATAACTCTGTTCTCTATCTGCCGCGGCGATATTGTTCAGGACATAGTTGCCCCATGCCGTCGAGATCGTGCCGCGGTCCGCCGCCAGGCGGTAATTGATGGAAATACAAACCCATCCGCGGCTTGCAAAGTAGTTTGCCATGCTCACAATTTCCGCATCGTCTTTCGACCCAGAGTAAAAGCCGCCCCCGTGAATGAGAATCATGGCGGGTCTATTTGCGGGCGCGTTCTGCGGTACATACAGGTCCAGAGTCAAATCGACGGTCGACGTGGTGGTCGACCCCCAGCTGGAGTGGCTCAGCCCCTGCGCGTAAACGTGCGTGGTTTTCAGGACGCCGTACGAAGCATTTTGTTTTACCGAAGGCGCAGCGTTATTGTTTTGCAGCAGCAGATATCCTGCAACGAGCGCGGGCGCTAATGAATTCGTTTTCTTGTCGGCATTGTTCTGCTCCGTGATTGAGCAGGAAACCGAGAACAGAACTGCCGCCGCAATCGCGAAGCAATGAGATTTCTTGTGCTTCATATAAGGAAACTTCCGTTTCCAGAATAACAACAGGCACCGTGAATCCGTTTGCGAGTTTCTTGTTTTTGCGCGCGGCGCGGGAGATATTTTTTGGATTCTGTCGCACCTTACAGGGCGGTATACTTTTCTGGAAATACACCCAGAGGTCTAGCACACTTCGTATTGATCCTGAACGAGTCCTGACGGGTAAGCCCTGGACTGAAGGAGCCTCAGCGGGATTTCTGAGGGCAGCTCCCCGAACAGGCGAATGCCCCGGCCAAGGATGATTGGAACGCGCGTGATCGTGAGATGCGTGACCAGGCTGGCTGCAAGCCAGGCCTGAATGAGCAGGCCGCCGTCCAGATAGATGTGCTTCACTCCTTCTCTCTCGAGGCGGGCCTTCAGAAGTTCCGGGGATTCGCGGCTCATTTCGATCGAAACGCCGGAGGGCGCGCTGTCCAGGCTTCTTGAGGCGGCGATGACGCGCAGACCCGCGAAAGGCCATTCAGGGAACTCAAGAACTTTCTCCAGCGTTCTGCGGCCCATGACGATGCAGTCGATTCCGGATTTGAATCGGCTGTATCCATAATCCTCGCCTTCGATACTGTATTCCGGCCTGTGCAGCCAGGCGATATCATCCCCCGGGCCCGCGATGAAACCGTCGATGCTGGTAGCGATGTAAACTGAAGTTTTCATTTTATTATCCTACAGTGTAGGATAATAAAATGCACGCCCTTCTGTAAAGAACTTTACATTGTCTGCCGTCACGCTCCCGTCGATCCATGGCAGCAAAAAAGCGCAGAGGACGGCCCACGGTCTCGAGGCTCAGCGAAGACAGGATTGTTGCCGCGGCCCTCCGGCTGTCGCAGACCCGGGGCGTGGACGCTGTCACGATTCGGACACTGGCCCGCAGTCTTTCTGTGGATCCGATGTCCCTTTATTATTACTTCCCCGACCGCGAGAGCCTGCTGCGCGGCGCGCTGAATCAAGCCTTTGAACCGCTCTGCAAAAGGAATCCCGGCCGCGGGAAGTGGCGAAAAGAGGCTGCCGAAATGCTCAACGCTTACAGGAGGCTGGCCGCAAAGCATCTTTCGCTTGCGCTTTACCTGATTTCCCGGCCCGGGAACATGCCGGCGCCCCTCATTGAGTTCAACCGGCAGCTGATTGAAACGTTAGGCGGCTCTGGTGCAGATCGCAGGCGGATTGTCCGCGTGCGCGATATCCTGGTCGATTTCACGCACGGGTACTTGATGAGCGAGCAGCACCTGCCGCCGCCGGTTTCCGCCGGCAGTGAGCGCCGCTTTCGCGAATCGCTCGAAGTGATTCTGGAGAGTCTCGCTCAAAAGCCGGCCTGACAGGATGACGGACGCGGGCGCCGCTCGCTCGATCAGGAAAACTCGGAAACGCCGAAGGCCCGGTACGTAAGCAGAGTTGGCGGGCCAGAGAATCCGTGGCGAATCTTGTTTACCATCTCTATCGCAAGGCCGCTTTTGTCATAAGCATCGGCATCCGCTTGATTGTGCCATACGGTGATCGCAAGGAAGCTGTCCGGTGAGTCGGTCTGCTGCAATAGAACTGCGCTTATATTCCCTTTCGCTGCGCGAATGTTCGGAATCGCTTCCCGTTCATAGGTTCTGCAGATTTCGTCGATCAAGTCCCGCTTTGCGGTGAACTTTCCAATTCTTACGAACGCCATTATTTCCTCCATATAGCCTTAACTGCCTAAAGACGAATCGGCCGGTCTAAGGACACTGCATCCCGGTGGATTGCGTCGGAACGTTATTCGCCGTTTGTCCGTTGTAATCGAAACCGGCGTTGCTCCCTTGTGAAACCGTAAGTGTGTAGTTGCCCGCTGCCCCGCCGCTGCTTCCCCAGTCCCGCCCTACAACGACCTGGTACACGCCGGTTCCAGCAAGTGAAGGCGTGCTCCCGGAGAGATTTGCGTTCTGGTTTCCGGCGCCAGGCGGGTTGGGGCAGACGTGGTCATTCGTCGATCCATTCAACAGATTGATGCCGCTTAACGGCACTCCGGGTCCGAAAACGGAAAGACGCGGGACCGAGGATCCAGTGACGCTGGTAACGCTCACGTTCAGGGAATCCGCCGAATTTGGGGCAGCGACGTACAGGCTGTACACATTCTCGCAGTTGACGCTCGACGCACAATTCCAGGAATCATTGATCACAAGGCGGTGCTGTGTCAGTAGGTCCGCAAGGACCATGGATGCGAATGCAGATGAATCGTCCGCTGGCATCCTGCCTCTGCAGGCGAACAGAATCAGCGACAGCGCACAGACAGCTCTCACAGGGAACTAACGTTCGAGCATGAGACACTTGCGCCAAAAAAAGTTTGCGCGGGCTGACTGTATTTCGCCAACCTTGAGCGACTGAATCGTGTATATTTGCTGATGTATGACGTTATGCGATAGCGTTGTAGAACGACTGCCCGCGGGCGCGGTTGCCACCGGGCAGTCCACCCATTTGAAAGTCATCCTCTGGCTGGTTTCTTTGCGCCCTTCTTTACAGTCTTCTTAAATTGCTGCGGGAAAGCGTCCATGAACTGATTCCATCCCTCGATGTGTGCTTTGCCTTCCTTTGTATCCGGCAAATCTGAGTGAATCAGCGTCATCACGGTATCGGCTCCTTTCTTCTTGAAGGTAACTGTAACCGTTGATTCCATCCCGAGTGTGTAGGGAGACATCCACGTATGCTGGAGTATTCCAGGCCGCTTAACGGTTTTGAATCGACCGAAGTGCGGCGTGCCGTGCACCAGCCAGTAGAAGAGGCCGTCCACCTTCGGCTGCAGAATCAGCTTCTCTCCCATGTTCCACGGAGTGCCTTTGACTTTCGGATTCAGCCAGGCATCAAAAGCCTCTCCGGGGGTCGTTTCCAGATTTCGTTCGACCTTGATCTCCATTGTCTTGTGCTTCATTTTCTTTTCTCCTTTCCCGCTCTTTTTTTCTTCTTAAAATGTTCTTGAAACTGATCCATTCGCTGATTCCAGAATTTCTCATGCTGGTTTACCCAGCCTGCAACCTCGCGAAGCGGTTCGCCCTGAAATGAAATCAGAACCTCGCGACCCTGCTTTTTGCGTTTAATCAGGCCCGCGCGCTCGAGCAGCTTGATATGCTTTGTTACGGCATTCAAAGCCACGTCAAAGGGTCGGGCCAGGTCTGTGAAACGCGTAGGACCGGATTTGACCAGCATGGCAATCATGGAGCGCCTGGACGGGTGCGAAATTGCGGTCAGAACATCCGAGAGTCGATCCACGAGAACATTACACCATAAGGTGTAAGATATGTAAAGAAGTATTTTCGTGATATAGAAAGCGAAGGAGCCGGCGGCCGGGCTTATTTCAAACAATCAACAACTTGAGCAGCGAATGAGTCAGATACCGCGTTCTAGCGCGTGCGCCTGCAAACTGCCCCTCTATGAGTAGACTCGCAATTCCGTGAAGCATTGACCACACCGCAAGCGCGTGAACCCGTTTGTCTCTGTGAACCGGCAGAATTCCTTTTTCCCGGCACTCCTCAACGATAGAAACGAGCTGGCCAAAGGAATCCTCTGCTGCCTTTGCAAGAGCCGGGTAGTCTTTTCGGTCTCGAATCACACCGCTGAACATAATCCTGAACTGCTCTGGGTGATCGACGGCAAATTCAACATATGCCCGCCCCGACTCGAGGTACCGTTTTTTGAAACTCAATCCAGCGCGTTTCTGATGCAGATCCACGCGCTGAATGAGCCCGAGGAAGCCTGCCTCCGCGATCGAAGCGAGCAGATCCTCCTTGCTCTTGAAGTGCCGATACACGGCGGCGTGACTGACCCCCGCAGCGCCGGCCACCTCGCGCAGCCGCAGTCCTGCCGCTCCGCGCTTCGTCAGAAGATCAATCCCTGCGGAAACCAGATCTTCCTTAAGATTTCCGTGGTGGTAGGGTTTTTTCATAGGATTTGTCCACGGTTCCCGGTCTCCACGGAAGTTCAATTAAATGTTGCCGCCGGAAACATGTATGTTACCGATGGTCACATTACGGAACACGGAACGGAGGCGTCTATGTCATTCGTGGGTACAAAATACAAACCAGAGCATGTCGATGTGCAATATGATGCGGTCGTCATTGGATCGGGTATGGGAAGCATGTCTACGGCAGCGCTTCTGTCAAAAGCAGGGAAGAAGGTGCTGGTCCTTGAAAAACATTACACAGCGGGCGGTTTTACGCACAGTTACAGCAGAAAGGGATACGAATGGGATGTAGGAGTTCACTACATCGGCGAAGTTCACAAGAAACTGTCCCCCCTTCGCCTGCTCTTCGATCTGGTTACAGACGGAAAACTGGAATGGTCTTACATGGAGGAAACCTACGACCGAATTTTCTTCGGAGACGATCAATATGACTTCATTGCTGGCGAAGAGAAATTCCAGGCAAGCCTGCTGAAGCATTTCCCGGCAGAGAAGGAAGCATTGAAAAACTACATCAAGTTGGTCAAAGCCGCAAACAAACTCGCGATTCCATTTTTCGTCGGCTCGAAGATCGTGCCGGATGCCATCGGAAAAATGACTTCGTCCCTCTCGAATTCTATTCTGGACAAGTACGTCCGGCGAACGACCGGTGAGGTGCTCGCAGGAATCACTTCGGACAAGAAACTTAGAGGAGTGCTCGCTGCGCAGTGGGGTGATTACGGCCTGCCTCCTGGAGAATCCAGTTTCGTGATCCACGCTGCGGTGGCTCACCACTATATGGACGGGGGAAACTTTCCGGTTGGCGGCGCGTCTCAGATCGCGCGAACCATAGAAGCCGTCATCAAGAAGGCGGGCGGAAAGATTCTCGTGAACGCAGGTGTAAGCGAAATTCTGGTGCGGCAGGGAAAGGCAATTGGTGTGCGCCTTGAGAACGGTCATGAGATTCTTGCGGACCGAGTCATCAGCGGCGCAGGATACATCAATACTTTCGGCAGGCTGCTGTCGGCAGAAAACGCGGGAATTGTGGGAAGCGCGGCGCGATTGCAGACGGTTCGCCCTTCGATCGGACACATCTGCCTGTACACTGGAATGAAACAGTCGGCGGCAGACCTGAAGCTCCCAACCGGGAACATCTGGATCTACCGGGACTATGATCACGATGCAAGTGTGAGGCGATTTCTGAAAGAACCCAACACCAACTTTCCCCTTGTGTATATATCCTTTCCATCGGCGAAGGATCCGAGCTGGGAGATAACGCATCCGGGAAGATCGACGATAGACGTCATTGCACCCGCGCCCTACAGCTGGTTTGAAAAGTGGAAGGGAACTCCCTGGAATGACAGGGGAGCCGACTACGAAGAATACAAAGAGATTCTCTCGCAAAAACTCCTTGAGCACGTTTACAAACATGTTCCGCAGACCAGAGGGAAGATCGACTACTATGAACTGTCCACACCGCTGTCCACGGAATACTTTGGAAACTATGCGGGCGGCCAGCTCTACGGGCTCGATCATACCGTTAGCCGATTTTCACAGGACTGGATCCGCCCTCAGACCGAAATACAAAACCTGTACATAACCGGTCAGGATCTCCTGTTCTGCGGAGTGGCGAGCGCGCTGAGTTCCGGAGTCATGACGGCTGCCAGTATTCTTGGGTCAGACATGGCCGAGCTCATTCCAGGATTTGTAAATCCGATGCGCGCGGCCAGCTGAGGAGGTTTCGCGAGGTCGGTCCACGGACCGTCTCGCGAAATGACAGCCCGGCCGGACACTGCGGAGAGGGGGGGATTCGGCCGGAGCTGTGCACATCCTGTGCGCTCCGGCACAGCGCCATCCGTGGCGCTAGAACCCTGGTGATTCGCGCACCCGTCGCTCTCCAAATCTCCCGCCAGACAAAGGCGAGATTCGTAGCTAATGATTAAATAAACGGCGGGAGCTGCGGAGAGGGGGGGATGGTCTCGCTTCGCTCGACGAATCGCAAGGAAGCTCGGCTGTGCCTCGCATCAAATGTGTGGCTGCGCCACAAACGATTTACGCTCCCCCGGTGCTTGCGGTGGTTCGATCACTGGTATGTGAATGAAGTTCGTGGTGTGTGGTGC
>CAZUJO010000202.1:0-6930 GCA_964619995.1 uncultured Leptospiraceae bacterium | reverse complement strand
CAGGGCAATGCTATTGGACAGGAATACTATTGTCAAGCACTAATAGTGCTCGAATGACCAGCGCCGGAAATTTCGGATAACTTCGGTTATACGAACTTCACGAGTCATAATAGACAATCTCAAGAATCCGATCGCCGTCCGTGCGAATGCCGATGTTCTTCCCTTCGTTCAAGGTGTACTCGAGGCGGCGCATCAACTGCATGCAGTCGGCGGCCGCTCCGCAGGGATACCGCAGAGGATGAGACTCAGCATGCACAGCCCAGGGAAGCGGATGCACGGTCAGCATCGTGACGTAGTTTGCGCCGCCGTAGCGCTCAAGTAGAATGTGGCTTACATACTTTCGGTTCGTTATGCGAAACGACGCTTCCGTGCGGACGACAGGCTCGGCATTTGAGGCCAGAGCAATCAGATTCAACAGGCCGGCAATACAGAAGCGAGCCCGTACAGAGATCACTTTTTCTTTTTGTCGAGCAGGTTCTTCAGATTGCCCAGAGACTGCGGAGCGCTCTCGACGGCCTTCTTGTTCTGCTCCTGAATCTCTTTGAAAATCTCTGCTCTGTGCACAGAGACGCTGCGCGGCGCGCGGATTCCCAGCTTGATCTGGTCTCCCTTGATATCGACCACGACAATTTCAATGTCGTCGCCGATCATGATCGACTCATTGATCTTACGTGCCAGGACCAGCATCAGGCTTCCACCTGCGCGAGGACTGGAAGCCTCACAATATGCTTCTCGTTCATGGAGATCGCCTGACGGGCCTTCCGCGTGCCGCGGTTGATCAGGATCGGTCCCTGCATGTTCGCAGTCATTTTTTCAGGCTGGTTTTCAGGAATCGTTACAATCAAGAATACGAGCGCATCTTCCACCTTCGCCAGCCCGATAGACGCCAGGTCTTCACGGGCAACATCCGGGATATACCCGCTGAGGATCAGCTCCGGCTGAATGACGATGAACGCAAGCACGGGGTCCGTCGTGGACTGGAGCCACTTGAATGGATTCTCAGGGCTCTCTTCGACCAGCGCAAACTCAGTGGCATCGCGGAAACCATACAGGCCTTCCGGAAATTCCAGGATTTGCTCCGGGTCAATCGTGATCCGGCCAAGAGCCTTCGTGTCGAGCATGCGTCCTGTCTTTGTCATTCCAAGTTCCTTCTATTGCGCTTCACTCACTGCGGTCCGATTTATCGCAGGAAATCCATCAAGGTAGGCTTCATGAGCCTCGCGCCCACGTTGAGCGCATACTGGTGAACTGCCTCAAGGTATTTCAAATTCACGATGGCTTCCGGCATATCGACGCCTTCGCTTTTCGAAAGGAGCTCTGTCATGTAGGTTTGATCCCAGGCGACGCGCTTTTCGTGCTCGTCCATTCTGTTCTGACGTGCGCCGACTTCCGCGCGATAGCGAAGAATGTTGTTGAGCCCTTCGTCCAGGTTTCCAAGGTCGCGTCCCGAAATTTCCAGCTGGTCGCCCGCAATCATATCGTTGCGAAGCTTGATCAAGAGATCAAACACGCTCAGTCCGGATACGCGGGCCGTTTCTGCAAAGTTGTTCGGCGGATTGGATTTTTCAGGATTGATCAGACCAATGTCGCGCAGAACCGTTCCGCCCTCGATGTCCTCAAGCCAGATCTGGTGCGGATTCGTTGTATGAAGCGACATGAAGTCCTGGCCGATCTTCGACGCCTTTACCTCAAGGCTGCCGTTGTTGATCTTGTCGATGATATCGTCGATCGTGTCGCCGGCTGCAACGCGAATCGTCTGACCGTCAATGCGGAACACCTGATCTGTGGTCGCACGATAGCCGGAATTGTCCACAGAACCGGTCACGGTCATGTTCGTTCCCCAGAAGACCTTGTTTCCAGGCAGGTTCACATCAATGTACTGCGAGCGTTCCACTTCGCGCAGCTGCTGCCCGATGTTGCCGCGGTATTCAACGCCGACGATCATGTTGTCGAGCTCGATGCCTTTGCCTCCGCGAATGTTCGAAATCACGGGCTCAAACGGCATGCGCTCTACAATGTCGCCGCCAAACATGGGACGGCCCACCGCGTCGCGTCCATTGGCGATGTCGATGAGCGCGCGGAGGTGCTGATCGATTTCCTTCGCCATGGCATTCTTGAGTTCGAATGCGTTGTCGCCCTGATAGATTCCGTTCGATGCCTGCACCGCAAGCACGCGCACTCTCTGAAAGATCGCGCCGACGCGGTCCAGTTCGCCGTCCATAAGCATCAGGCGCGACTGCCCGTCCTCGATGTTGTTCTGAAACTGACCGAGCTCTTCCACGCGCGTGCGAAAGAACATCTGGTTTGTGGCAGCGCCGGGATCGTCGGACGGCTGGCGGATCCTCTGACCCGTGGCCAGCTGATTCTGCACCTTGTCCATTTCATACTGGTGGCGGTTCACGTTGCTCACCAGCGTGTTGTTTTTCATGATATCCGTAATTCGCATCATACAACTATCCCTGTTCGATCCTTCTCATTCATTTATACGCCGAGCTTGAGCAGGGTCTCCACCATCTCGTTCATGGTGTTGATCACCCGCGCCGATGCCTGGTAGCTCTGCTGAAACTGTACCATGTTCGACATCTCTTCATCCATATTCACGCCCATCACGCTCTGGCGGAAATTGTTGAGAGATGTTAAATTTTCCTTCTGACGCATGGCCGCGTCTTCTGCCGTGCGGGCCTGCGTCCCGAGTTTGGCAATCAGAGCGTTGTAGAAATTCTCCACGGTTTCCTCGTGGCCGAACATCTTCTTATCCTGCTTCATCGAAGCGGCGATGATCAAAGCGTTTGATCCATCCGCCGCGCCGTTCGGAGTATTGTAGTCCCCTGTCCCGCCCAGGTCACGGCCGCGCGCGGCTGCGATGTTCGAGGGATCCTTGATCACGTCAGACGACAGAGTGATCTGCCCGGCGGGATAGAAGTTTGGAGTAAATCCGATATCCTGTAAAGGCGCGCGGAGTTTTTGAATTTCATTGACGCGCCGGAAATCAAACGCACCGGCTTCGCCCGATGCAGCCAGGACTCCCGTATAGCCGACGAGGAGTTCGCCGGAATCCTCAATGTGGCGAATCATGAAGTTCGTGCGCCGATCATCCGTGGCAAGCGTCGCCTTCATCGCCAGCTGATTGTCATGGTTCATGTAGGCAACGACGCCCGCGTCTGAATCATTGATTTTCTTTACGATCTCTGCGAGCGTCTGATCGCGGCGGTAGTCGATCCGAACGGGCGTGTTCTGCGCGTCGTTCTTGAAAAGAGTGATGGTTCCGTCTACACCCACTTTCTTGGATGGATCCACGGAGTTCGCTCCCGTAGTGCGGAAGATCGCTGTGAGTTCTGCGGTGCCGTCCCCGTTCAGATCCACATTCGCGCGAGCGTTTTGAAGCTGGTAGTTTCCGTCTGATCCGGGACTCAGGCTCCGGATTTCAAAGAAATCTTTATTCGTCGAGCCGTTGATTCCAAAGCCGTCGCGATGAATTTCGTTGACAATGTCCGCGATGTTCACCGCGAAAAGGCTGTTCTGGTCGATGCGCTCAACGATTGCTTTGTCGCGCATTTCGAGAAGCCCGGACAGATGTCCGCCTCCGAGGATCACATCCTTATTGTTGTGCTCCCATACGACTTTCGCATAACCTTCGTTCGCCGGATCGACTTCGGCCTTCAGTTTTCTCAGAATGGATCCCTGCACCATCGTCTGTTCGCCGATGAAAACGAAAACCTCGTCGCGGTCTCCGCGGCCCACCTTGATGTTCGCAATGCCCGACATCTTTTCGATGACAGCGTCGCGCTTGTCGCGAAGATCGTTCGGCTCATCGCCCAGCGCTTCGAGTTTCAAAATCTTCTCGTTCAGGTCGCGCACCTGGCCGGCCAGAGAGTTCAGCGTGTCGACATCTGCGATGACTTCATTGTTCGCGCGCATGCGAAGCTGGCTCAGCTTGTCGTGGATGTCGCGAATTCGCGTCACGAGACTGTTGCCTCGCTCAAGAACTACCGAGCGATGCGCTGGATCGGAAGGATAATTTGCGAGATCCTGCCAGCTGGCCCAGAACTTGTCTGTGAGAGAGCGCAGCGTGTTGTCGGAAGGCTCGGCGAAGATCGTTTCCATCTGCCCGAGATAATTTGTGGAAGCGTCCCAGTAATTCTGGCGGTTCGTCGCATCGATGATCTGATCGTCATAGAATGCGTCACGCACCCGCTCGATCCGGCTGACGGTTCCGCCCTGGCCGACCTGGCCCGGACCCGACGCGCGGTTCAGGGAGGGCTCATAAAGCGGATCGGCTGCCTCCATGGTCACTCGCTGACGGGCGTAGTCACGGTTGTCCGCGTTCGAAATGTTGTGGCCCGTCGTATTCAGAGCCGTCTGGTGCGCAACCAGACCTTTCTTGCCGATTTCCAGGCCGCCGAAAGTGGATCCCATAATGCCTCCCGCCGTGCAGAACACGGGCGATTCGCTCTTATCGAATCTTTCGGAGAATCTGGAGAAAAGATGATAAAAAAAGCTTTAGCTCCGGCAGGAGCATCCGGGGAAAATCGCGGTTGTCGCGCATCTTAAGGTCCCTCCTGTTTGCCTGATGCTGTGGAAAGGTAGGAAAGTTTTGCCCTCACTCCAACGGATAATCTTGCTCGTATTGCTAGTGGTTTCCTCGCTGCGGCTCAGCGCATTGATGGCTGAAGATTGCGGCCCCGAGTCCGAACAGGAATCTCAGATCATCGCGGCGGTCGAAAAATGGACTTCGGCTTTGCGACGTGG
The DNA here is from genome assembly GCA_964619995.1 of uncultured Leptospiraceae bacterium. Taxonomy (GTDB): domain Bacteria; phylum Spirochaetota; class Leptospiria; order Leptospirales; family Leptonemataceae; genus JAEUSB01. Next base: position 2,181 of record CAZUJO010000202.1, on the reverse strand, counting down.
TGCGGACCCGCACGCTGATCGCGACAGTGACATAGCCGAAATGCTGTCCGTGTACGATCCGAAAGCGCCCCGGCGATCGGAATTGAATTCTGACGTTTACGATCTAGAGTATCACAATCAGGTAAACTACTTCCTTTCAGCCGATTTCTTGAATCGTACGCGCGTCACAGTCAGTATCCTTGATATCAAGAATGGCACAGGGACCGCGTATGGGGAACATTTCACGATCGGAACTGAGGAACGGTTTCGAGGGGCGTACCGGGGAATCGTTCCGGAATGGGCGGCGACGGAAGAGTACTGCAGAGGCTGTCACTACCTGGAGCAACGTAAGTTTACATTTACCAGGCGTTCGTGTCAATGGTATATTGCCCGAACGTCATACGTAGGCGCAAGCGCTATGCCCGGACGCTTCGGGTACATGGATCGGACGGGCAAGGCGCTTATACAAAATCAATACACAGCGGCGCGCCCATTCTCAAGCGGCCTCGCGGCCGTTCGCATCGGAACAAACTGGGGTTATATCGATCGGCTCGGTAACCTGCAAATCCAACCCGAGTTCGAAGATGCATTAGGCTTTAGCGAAGGGCTCGCACCCGTCCGTAAAGGAAAGAAATGGGGTTTCATAGACCGCTCGGGCAAATTCGTGCTGCCACCTCAGTTTGAGCGTGCTTCCATGTTCTATAATGGGCGCGCGGCCGTAGAGATGCAGATGTCCGTCTTTACTTACATCGATCGCTCGGGCGCACACTCCGAATACTACGATTCGGTTGCGATTTGCGGGCATGATGTGTGCCCCGTTAAGATCCGTCGTGAATGGCAGCTATTGAGGAAGGATCAGCGGTTCACAAAACTTCCGGGCTTTGCACAGGTCTACTCGGCCGATGATCTGACGCTTGTCCGAAATGAACAATATCTATTCGGGTTCATCGACCTTGACGCCAATCTCCGAATCCCCCCTCGATTCCTGCACGCATTGCCTTTCTCTGAAGGATTTGCACGAGTCAGGGAAAACGGAAAGTTCGGCTTCATTACCAACGATGGTAGAATGGCCTTAGCAACCGATTTCCCATGGGTCTCCTCCTTTTACGAAGGTCTGGCCGCCTTCTCTGATGGCAGGTTGTTCGGGTTCATTGATCGGTCAGGCCGTGTAGTTTTGAAACCTGAACACCAGTGGGCTGGTGATTTCTCAGAAGGCCTGGCTCCCTTCGGAGACTGGACGGTCAGCCCTCGATAAATGCGCCTCCACGTGATAGCGCTGGAGCGACCAGGTTTGCGGCAATCCGGGAATCTGGTAGCTGAGAGCGATTCCCTTCAAGCCTTCCCCTTCAAGGGCCGCTTTCACGCCCGGCTTAGAAATGAACTGCTCCGTGCAGGCAATTTCGTTCGCACCCGCCAGGGCCTGGATCTTCGCTGCGACGTTGACCGTGGTTCCGAAGTAGTCGATGCCGCTGTTCAGGTTGACCGCAATGCAGGGCCCGCTGTGAACCGAAACGCGCAGACGAACAGGCGAATCTGCGCGCTTTGCGCCGAATTTTCTCTGGAGTGCGACGGCCGCTTTCGCCGCGTCCACCGGATCTGCGAACGATGCCATCACAGCATCGCCGATCGTCTTGATGACGGCTCCATTGGCTTCGCGCACGCAGGCATATACTTCTTCGAAATGCCGCTTAACGGCAGCGAACGCCTTCTGGTCGCCGCTCGCCGCGTAGAAACTCGTGGAACCCACCATATCCGTAAACAACAGGGTCTGCTCGCCGATTTCAAGGTTCAGATCGGCGGCCAGAGATTCCGTGGAAAAGAGATCGTGAAACTCCTGTAAGTTAAAGAGGGCAGCGGGCAAAAGAGCGTCGGGGTCGCGCGTCATAGATTCGAGCGTGAACATGCGCGGTTCTGTCCCTGGATTCACAAGAACCAGGCGCGAAATACGCCCGCCTTCCGCCTGGATGGGCCTGTCTTCAGCCGGCCACTCAACGAGTCCTTTTTCCTGGTCGAGCACTGTCAGAGCGCCCGTAGATTGAAAACCTTTCACGCGAAGACGATACCGCCCCGGATCAAGGGGAAGGTCCGCCTCCACCTTCGCGCGCGGCTCAATGATCTGCTGGAGCTTGATATGACGTTTCTGCGCCGGCTCCGCGCTGCAAAAGAATACGCGGGGCACATTGCGGATGGATGGATGTACAT
>CAZUJO010000201.1:0-6975 GCA_964619995.1 uncultured Leptospiraceae bacterium | reverse complement strand
ATGGATTCAAAGAGAACGCCGAGAAAGCGGAGCAGGAGCTTCTGACTTCGCACAGATCGGATATTTCAAAGATACTCTATCTTGAGATACTCGATGCGACCTTCTCGATTGACGGGGTTCTTGGCGCGTTTGCATTCACGCTGTCTGTGCCTTTGATTCTCATTGGAAACGGCCTCGGCGCATTTGTAGTTCGCCAGCTGACCGTCGGCAACATTGAGCGCATCAAAAAGTACCGGTATCTGAAGAATGGCGCCATGTACTCGATCTTATGCCTGGGCGTGGTGATGGTCATGGAATCCTTTGCTGTGCGCGTGCCGCACTGGCTTTCGCCCGTCGTTACCTTTGTAGTCGTGACGTTCTTCTTCGCGCGATCTATTACGGCCATCAAGCGCGAGCGCGCGTGATGCGGTAGGCCCGGTGCGGGCGGTGTCCCTGGAAGTCCAGCGGCACAGTCTGCTTCGTAATTTCGCGCGCTTCGAGGCCGGGCAGCGCGTCGAGTTCAAACGACGTCAGATTGTTTGAAAAATAGAGAACTCCGTCCGCGGACAACAAACGGAAGGTCTGCCGGATCACCTCCGCATGGTCGCGCTGCACGTCGAAGCTGGAACTCATCCGCTTGCTGTTCGAGAAGCTCGGCGGATCGAGCACGGCGAGGTCAAACGAGGCCGCCGGCGATTCTGCGAGAAATTCCAGGACATCCTTTTGCACGACGAGGTTGCCTTCGGATCGCGGAAGGAGCTGTTTGAGGGGTTTATGGTCTCTGTCGAAAACAATCTCTGCGCGAAAGTCGTTTAACGTGAAGTTGCGCACGGCCCATGAGCAGTACGTACGCGAAAGATCCACAGTCACAGTGGACGCCGCGTCGCCCGCAGCGCAGTAAATGCTGAACGATCCAGTGTAGGCAAACAGATTCAGGCACCGGCGTCCTTTCGCTTCACTCCGCACCATCGCTCGCGTGTTTCGGTGATCGAGGAAAAGGCCCGTATCGAGATACGCAGCAAGCTCGATTTCGAAACGAAGACCGCCTTCCTGCACAACTTCCGTGCGGATCTCGTCGAGTTTCTCGTACTGCGCGGTTCCTTTCTTTCTTTCGCGGAGCCTGAAAAACACGTTTTCCGGGGGGACGGCGCACGCGCGCGAAATGATGGCGCGGCAGGTCTGCACCCATGCATCATGCTCGGAACCCTCTGCCGTCTTTTTTGTGCGGTATTCAGAAACAACGATGAACGCCTCGAATCGCTCGATCAGGAGCGGAAATTGAGGCACATCCCGGTCGTAAATGCGAAAGCAGGTAATGCCCTGGCGGCGCGCCCACTTGCCGAAGTGCCTGTGCATTTTCTGAAGCCGATTTTCAAAGCTGAGCGCGGCTTCGGGATTCATTCATGGGACTTCAGCCCGCGCAGGATCAACTGCAACTTTTTTTCTATTCAGCGTGAAAGAGATTGCTGCGCCTTGATCCGGGCTTCCTTCGGCGCGGACTTCGCCCGCGTGCTTGGCTGCGATCCTCTTCACCGTCGCAAGGCCGATTCCCGTTCCGGGAAAATCGATCTCGGTATGAAGGCGCTGAAACGGGCGAAATAGCTTGGCAGCGAATCGGGAATCAAATCCAACGCCGTTGTCCTTTACATAAAACTCCGCGCCGCGCGTGCCGACTTCGATGCGGGCGACTTCGCGGGTCTTCGTAAACTTTACGGCGTTGCCGAGCAGGTTTTCGAAAAGAAGACGAATCATTCCCGGGTCTCCGTCGCACTCGATCCCAGGGGCGATCACGAATTCAAAGCGGCGCTCCGGATTCTGCGCAGCAAGTTCTGCCGCCACCTCATGGGCAAGGGCCGTTACATCAATGGCGCGCACGTCCGGTTCGCGCTGCGTGAGCCGCGAGAGGACCAGCAGATCGTCAATCAGAAGTCCCATCCGTTCGGCCGCGCGCTGGATGCGTCCCAGATACTCGCGTGCTTGCGCGGGCAGTGAGTCCTGGTAATCTTCCACAATCGCTGCGCTGAAGCCCGATATGCCGCGAAGCGGTGCGCGAAGGTCATGCGATACCGAATACGCGAACGCTTCAATCTCGTCTTTCGCGCTCATGAGCTCAGTGGTTCGGTCGGCAACGCGCTGCTCGAGTTCAGCGTTCAACTTCTCGAGCTCCTCCCTCGTGGAGACGAGATCCGTGATGTTTTCTACAATGGAGAGAAAACCGGTGTGTCGCCCGGCAGGGTCTCGCAGCGCTGCGGAGTGCCATCTGCAGACCAGAACCTGTCCGCTTCTGGTCCTGACAGACTCGATTCGCGTCTTGCCTTCGTCTGTCTCCAGGCTCTCTCGCAGGTGAATTTCGTGCGTTTCCGCGTCGTTCGTAAGAAGCGTTTCCGAAACTCGGCGCCCGTGCAGCTCTGCAGCGTTGAACTCAAAAATAGTTTCGGCAGCCCGGTTCATATACGTGATTCTTGCCTCGGGGTCTTTGATCAGGCAGCCGACGGGCATATGGTCGAGCAGGAGCTGCAGTCGCCTTTGCAGGTCCTGCATCTGTGTGATGTCAACGCCGACGGCCCAGTTGGTCCAGCCGGGAATCGACACGCGCCGCGCCACGTTGTAGAGCTCCAGGGTTTTCGTGCTTCCGTCTTTGGCCAGAAGATGCCATTCCCATCCGCGGGCATCGCCTTCGCGCGAGTTAAACGCCGCGCTGCGTTCCTCATAATACTCTGGGCTTACCTGAAGTCGGTCCGCCCCGCCTTCGACTTCCAGGATTTCATCAGGGCGATAGCCAAGAACCCGCTCACACTCTTTGTTCCAGAAAACAAGGCGGCGCCGGTCATCAACGGCCATGAGAAGAACCGGCAGATTCATCAGGATCATACGCAGCCGGTCATGTTCTGTCTTTTGCGCTTCGAGAGCGATCCGGGCCGCTCTCAGAGCGTCCGTTATTCGGCGATTGAGAAATCGCTGGAGAAAAAAGATCAGCAGAGCGGTTAACCACACGAAGACGAGACCCTTCTCTGTGTCCATGCGGCCGGACTCCGCCAGTCCGTCGGTGATCAGAATCCAGGCAGTTCCGAAGACTGCGTACAAAATAGTCACAAGGAGCGGTGAGAAGCTCGCCATTCCCTGGTTTGAAACGATTCTCTCTGGAATGCCAGAAAAAAAGATTGAACACCCTGGCAAAAACGTTAGTTTCCCACCATGGACACTGACCCGTTCATCCTTCTCGTGGAAGATAGCGAAGACGATATAGACCTTACGGTCAGAGCATTTCAAAAGAACAACATCCAAAATACGATCGAAATAGTGCGGGATGGACAGGCTGCCGTAGATTTTCTCCACAATTCGCAGAAACCTCTGCCAGAGGTGGTTTTGCTCGATATTCGTCTCCCGAAGCTGGACGGTTTTGAAGTGTTAAAAGCAATCCGATCTCACGCAAGAACCCGTCACCTTCCCGTTGTTATGTTAACGTCAAGCGCTCAGGAGAGGGACATCATAGACAGCTACGGCAACGGGGCAAACAGCTACGTGCAAAAACCCGTTGTGCTTGCTGAATTTATGGAGGCAGTCCGTCAGCTGGGGGCGTACTGGCTGCTCCTGAACAAGAGAGACCGAAGTGATGGGTGAAACGCGGGTTCTTCTTCTTGAAGACAATCCGGATGATGCAGCGCTTGTAGAAAGAGCGCTGCGGGGCGCGAATGTAAAACTTACCCATGTCCAGGACATGCGGTCCTTTGAGCGGCTTCTCGAACCGCAGAGCTTTGACCTGGTCCTTTCTGATTTCGAACTGCCCGGCGGAAGCACGTATGACGTGCTGAACATACTGAAGACGCGCGGATTGAACATGCCGGTCATTGTCGTTTCGGGAACGATTGGCGAAGAGATAGCCGTGGACGTAATGCGCGCCGGCGCCCGCGACTACGTGATGAAGGACCGCCTGCAGCGGCTGCCTCTGTCCATTGCGCGCGCCCTCGAGGAAGCGGCCGCTTTCCGCAAACAAAGGGAAATCGAGGAGGCTCTTGCTTCCATCATCACGAGCGCCATGGACGGAATCATCACGATCGACGCCGATGCGCGCATTGTTTTGTTTAACCCGGCAGCGGAACGGATGTTCGGGTATTCCTCGGCGGAAGTCAAGGGACAGGCGCTCGATGTTCTATTGCCGGAGCATTTTCGCGGGCTCCATACGGCGCGGATCCAGGAGTTCGCGGACTCCGGAGCAACTTCGCGGCGAATGGGGACGGGCGTGGTGTCGGGCCGCAAGCGCGACGGCAGTCTGTTTCCTATGGAAGTATCCATTTCGCGCGTTCCGATGGAAACAGGAATGTTCATGACTGCGATCTGCCGCGATATGACAGAGCAGGTCCGGACGGCCGAGAGAAACAAGAGCCTTGAGAAACAGCTGATTCAGTCGCAGAAGCTGGAAGCGCTCGGAATTCTCGCCGGCGGGGTCGCGCATGAAATCAACAATCCTCTGAACATCGTAATGAACTACGCCCAGCTGATCCGGGACTTTCCGGACCTGCCCGAAAAGGCGAGGTCCTATTCAGATGGAATCTCCGTTGCCTCTGAACGAATCGCGCGCATTGTGCGGGATGTTCTCTCGTTTTCGCGCAAGGATCCGGCGGATTTTGAAACAGCAAGAATGTCGGATATCGTTCACGTCAGCGCGGGGCTGTTGACTTCCCGCTTGAAGACGTCGCGGGCCTCTTTTCAAATCGAAATTCCGGACGGTCTTCCGCCGATTCGCTGCGTTCCTCAGAGGATTGAACAGGTGCTGATCAATCTGATCGGCAACAGCCTCGATGCTGTTGAAAATCAACTCGATGCCAGAGTTTTCTTAAAGGTCTTTCATGAACCAGACGTCCGCGAGTTTCGCCTGGTCGTAGAAGACAATGGGCCCGGAATCCCTGCGGGAATGATTCACCAGATCTTTGATCCGTTCTTCACCACAAAATCTGCGGGCAAGGGAACCGGCCTCGGCTTGTCCGTAAGCTACGGAATTGTCCAGCAGCATAAGGGAAAGATCGAAGTCGAGACGGAGCCGGGGTGCACGCGATTTACAGTGCGCCTGCCCGAATGTCCGCCAAGGACTTGACGGGACGCAAGGCGGAGGCCGGTTCATTCACATGAACTGGTTTTTACTGCTGGCCTTCCTTCTTTTCCTGCCTGCTGCGATTCGCGCTGAGGGCGAGGAGAATCCACTGCGGATTCGGGCCTCTGTTTTTGCCGGATCCTATACGCCAGAACTGGAACAGAAATACAACAACGACCGTCTCTACGGATCCTTCATCGCCGGCGGCTTTGGCGCAAACACGTCATGGCAGCACAAAGACGCGCAGGGTCTGCCGCTCGAGATCGAGTACCTTTACAAGGACTTTCATTTCGAATTTGAAGTCATGTCCCTGAGATCGAATCCCGATTATTCGGGGCTTACATCCGTCAGTCTTACTTTGGGTTCTACGCGATATGATGTGCAACAATTTGATACAACTGCCGTCCATCTGACGCGGACGATTCCAACCCTGCTCGTCCGCTACGACCTTGCCGGCGACCGCAAAGCCTCGCACGAACTCTCCATTCTCGGCGGTGTGCGCCAAATGAGCATTCGCGGCGAATACGATTACAACTACTACCAGCGGTTCACGATCACCGGCGCCGCGTCGGCTTCCGGCTACTCAGTCGGAAAGAGTTTTGAATACAACTCATTGGGCAGGGGAGCGGGCGTCGTTTTCGGCGCCGACTATCGTTATCATTTCGAGAACGGCTCGGAACTCAAGGCACGCCTGGATCTGTATTCGATGGACGGCATCTGGCGGCAGAACCGAACGACGGCTGATGTTTCCACGGCAGCAACCGGAAACGCGCTCATTCGCAATGAGGCGGGTGAATACCACGTCGGCGGCGTGGAGTTCATCGCGGGATACTTTCACGCATTGACGAATAACGTGCGGATCTTCGCGCAGATTCGCACGCAGCAATCTTCCATTCGCGACAACAAAGTCGCTCTGACCCGCCTGGAGCCAATCAGCAGCACATCGATCAGCAACTACATCCTCGATACAGCGCTTACCTATCCGGGTTCGCATGCGAACGAAAGGGTTGGCGGATTGCAGATCGGCGCCGAACTTCAGCTCTGACCTCTGACCGCCGCGCGCTTCGATCAAACGAAGAAGATCCAGGCCGTGAGCGCAAAGACGGGCAAAAGCACAATGGCCGAGTAGAGGATGTAACCGAAAAACCCGGGCATTTTTACCCCTCTCTCGGCCGCAATCGCGCGCACCATGAAATTGGGCCCGTTGCCGATGTAGGTCATGGCGCCCATGAACACGGAACCGCAGGAAATCGCCGCAAGCACCGCGGCGCTTACGTGCGAACCGTCGCGAAAGAAAAATCCCAGATCATTCGGGAGGCTCAGTCCCTTCGCCACGGAAAGCATGGCAAGATACGTCGGTGCATTGTCGAGGAATGAGGAAAGAAGTCCCGTGGCGAAAAAGAACTGCCAGGGTTCGCGCAATCCGAGATACTGAGCGTTCGCCTCAAGGATATGAAGCGCAGGCACCATCGTAGCAAAGATGGCCGCAAAAAGAAAGACGACCTCCATCATCGGTTTCCAGCTGAATCCATTCTGCAGCCGCACTTCATGCGCGGGCGGCATGAAGTACAGGGAAATGCCCGTGAGAACCAGGAGGGCAGCCTCCTGCGGGCCCGCATGGGGCCATCCGTTGACTCGCGCGGCCATGTATCCATGGAGGAAGATGACGAGGACGACGCCTAACAGCAGGCACACGTTGAGCATTCCCACGACGTGGAAGCGGTCCGAAGAGTCTTTGTGGTGTATGTCGACGCCAGGTCCGTCTCGTCGCATAACGTAGGAATCGACTATGAAGAAGATAGACAGCACGATGGCGCTTACGAGGGCCCATTCTTTCCAGAGGCGAAGCGTCCAGTCAAACGGGACGCCCTGCAGATAGCCGAGGAAAAGCGGAGGATCCCCGAGCG
>CAZUJO010000200.1:0-6997 GCA_964619995.1 uncultured Leptospiraceae bacterium | reverse complement strand
CTTCTAGAGTCCGTATCCGCACAGCAGCAGCGGCCCGCCGCCAATCTCGCTTCCGCCGAAGCGCGCGATCATGCAGACAAACTCATCGCAGACATTCCGTCTGTGCCTTTGAAATTTCAGCCTCCGGAAGTGAAGGAAACGAAATTGCCCTCCGGCGCAACGCTTCTCATCACAGAGGATAAGAGCCTTCCCTTTCTTACGCTGGAGCTTCACTTTCGCGGCGGCACACGTCTTGAACCGGCCGATCAGATTGGACTGTGGGATGCTGGCACGAGCCTTCTCTCCGTCGACGGAGCCGGCAGCCGCAGCGCAGATCAAATCGCCGAAGAAATGAGCCGGCTCGGCGCGCGTTTCAGCATTCGAAACGATTACGAGTCCTGGGTTGTGAGCATCACCGCGCTGAAATGGAATTTTCCGCAGGCCTTCGCCATCGTCTCCGACGTTCTCCTCAAACCGCATCTTTCAGAAGAACGCCTCGCAGTCATACTTGACGGAATGGAAACGGATGTTGACCAGCGCAACAACCGGCCCGAAGGAATCGCAGGACGCAGATTGATTGAGCTTCTCTATCCGGGAACGCGACGCGGAACCATACTGCAGAAGAGCGATCTCAAACGCATCAAACCGAATCTGATCCGCGCCGAACTGCAAAGAAGGCTGCACGCAGGAAGCGTGATGGCAGCGTGCGCGGGGGATCTGCGCGGCGTTCCCGTAGAAAAGATGCTCAATGATCTTCTCGCGCAGTTCCCGGCGCGAAACGCTCCGAGCGCGCCGGATTCCCGGCCGAAACCTCCCCTTCTCAAAGGCAAGATCCTGCTCGTAACGCAGGATGTCCCTCAGGCTGCGATCGCGATGGGCACTCTGCTGCCGGCGCACAATTCAGAAGACTTTTACGCGCTGCAGCTGGCGAACCACATTCTCGGCGGCAACTCGTTTAACAGTCGTTTGATGAAAGAAGTCCGCACGGCAAGAGGCCTTGCCTACTATTCAATGTCGCACAATACGTTCTTTGAAAATGACGGGCGCATGGTGGCGGGATCGGGGACGCGTGTAGAGCAGACAGACGAAACCGTGCGCCTCATGCTTGAAATCATCGCCGGAATGCGGCAGCCCGCCGATTCGGTGGAACTGAATCTCGCGCGCGAGAGCATACTCAACTCTCTCGTGTTTCTGTACGACGATCCGGAAAGCTTTCTGCAAAGCCAGGTGCGATTCCGCCTGCACGGACTGCCGGGGGATTATCTGGCGCGATATCCGGACCGCCTGCGCGCGCTCTCGGCAGAAGAAGTCAGCCGCGTATTTGCGAAAAACGTGCACGATGATCTCGTGATTGTTGTGGTAGGACCTGCGTCGCTTGCGCCTGAGCTTCAAAAGATCAGACCCGTCGTTCAGGTGACTCCGGAGGGGAAGCTTCCCTGAGTCATTGAATCTGCGCGAATACACCATCCGCAATCAGCGGTTTGTCGGCATTTCGAGCGGCGGCGTGGAGACCAGCATGGTCCTGCCGACGTTTCACCTTGCCTTTGACATCGGCCGCTGCCAGAACCCGCTCGTGGAAATCCCCACGGTTCTGCTCACGCACGGCCATCTGGATCACGCCGCAGGTATTCCGTACTACGTATCGCAGCGCTGCCTGCGTCATCTCCCGGGCGGCAGCATCTACTGCCCCCCGGAACTTGAAGACCCGCTGCGGCGCATCCTGCGGATCTGGAGCGAGATTGAAGACTACCAGATGGAATACACGCTGCAGGGCGTCGATTACGAGACGTATTACCCGCTGTTCGGGAATTTCTTCTTTCGCGCAGTCCGCAGCGTCCACCGCGTCGCTTCGAACGGATATACGATCTACGAACGCGTCCGCAAACTGCGCAAAGAATACACGCACCTCACGGGTCCGCAGATCGCAGAGATGAAGCGAACCATGAATCTTTTTGAGGAAGTCTACTCCCCCGTCATCACGTTCTCTGGCGACACACAGATTGAGTTCGCCCTCGAAAACGAAGACGTGCGAAAATCAAAGACGCTTCTGCTGGAGTGCACCTACGTCGATGAAGCGCGCCCCGTTGAACGAGCACGGAAGTGGGGTCACACTCATTTGTTCGAAATCGCAGCGAATGCGCAGGCGTTCCAGGATGTTGAGCACCTGGTGCTCATTCATTTTTCTCCCCGCTACTCGCGGGAGAAGATCCTCGACGCGCTCAAACGGCATCTGCCTGAAGATCTGCACGCCCGCACGACGGCGTTCCTCTGAATCAGTACCAGCGGTAGAGACGCAGTCCGCCCAGAAATCCCGCAATTCCCGTGGCCCAGAGAATCACACAGGGCACAATCACCTGGGAAAACCCCGCGCCCTCAACAAAAACGGCTCTCAGATGATCCGCCAGCAGGGTCAATGGCAGATAACGGATGAAGGGCACCACAACTTCGGGAAAGTTGTGATAGCTGAAAAACACACCGGATAGAATCATCAAAGGCAGGGTCACGGCATTCAGAATTCCGTTTCCGACCTGACTGGATGCGGCCCTGGTTGCCGAAAGAATCGCAATGCCCGTAAACGCAGCGAGGCCGGATATCCACACAGCAATGAACGCGGCTGCGCTGCCCTCCAGGCGAATTCCAAAATAGAGCCATGCGAAGAGAAGCAGGAGTCCTGTTTCGAACGCGTTTGCAATCAGACGCGTCACGAAGAACGAAGCCAGGTAATCCACGCGGCTCATCCCTGCGGCAATCATTGCGCGAAGGAGCTTTTTCATGCGAAACTCAATCATGAGCCAGCCGATTCCCCACATGCAGGAGTTCATGATGCCGAGCGCCACGAGTCCGGGGATCAGGAAATCAACGTAGCGGCTGCCACGCGCTGTGATCTTTTCGATCTGCACCGGAATCACATTTTTTGACAGGGCGCGCTCCACGCGGTAACGCGCAAGAACTGCCTCCTGATTTGCCGGATCAACGCGAACGATTGATCTGCCCGCGGATTCCTCCACAATGATCTGCGATTCGCCGCGCTTGAGAGACAGAAGCGCATTTTCCGGGCTTTCATCCTTTACGCGAAGAAGCGGATCTGCTTTCAACAGGGCGGCAGTGCGCTCCGATGCGGAGACGAGAGAGATTGAAACAGGACCTTCGCCCCGCCGGTCAAAGGCAGCCCCCAGAATCCAGGCGATCAAAACCGGAAACGCGAACGCCCAGAAGAGAATCCCGGGCTCGCGAATGAATCCGCGCAGCTGCGATAGAGAAAGTTGAAGAATCGGTTTCATTCTGTGAGATGCCGCCCTGTCATCGAGATGAATACATCGTCCAGCGTGCTGCGCCTGCATTCGATGTCTGTTATGCCTGCCGGCTTCGTGATGCGTAGAAAGAGCGGAAGCGCGTCTCGCATGCGCTTCACAAAGAGGCGTCCGCCGCCTGACTCAGATCTGTACGAAAGAAATCCTGGAATCGCTCGCAGAGACTTTTCCGTTACGGCCTTTCTCGCGCGAAAGGAGATCGTCTCGCCGCCCATCGACGCAAGCAGATCGCGCTTCTGACCGTCGGCAAGGATTCGGCCGCGGTCCATGACGACAATGCGCTCACATAAATTCTCCGCTTCTTCCATATAATGAGTCGTGAGAATCAGCGTGGTGCCCGCCTTCTTGATATCGCGCAGGATGGACCAGATTTCGCGTCGCGCATGGGGATCGAGTCCCGTAGTCGGCTCATCGAGAATCAGAATCTCTGGCCGTGAAAGAAGAGAAATGCCGAGCGCAAGGCGCTGCTTCTGCCCTCCCGAAAGGTTCACAACCCGGGCCTCCGATTTCTCCGCCAGATTCACAAGGCCCAGCATCTCCGTTATGCGGTCTTCGGAGACGTCATGAAAGCTGCCGAAAAGGCGCATCGTTTCGCGCACAGTGAGCTTGTCCGTGAAATGCGTTTCCTGTAGACATAGACCAACGCGGGATCTCAGTTCAGACGCCGATTCGTCCCACGATTTTCCAAAAAGGCGGATGTGTCCTTCATCCGGCTTCTGAATCCCTTCGATCATTTCAACGAGAGTTGTCTTGCCCGCGCCGTTCGGTCCGAGCAATCCCACGTACTGCCCCTGCGCAATCGAGAGATCCACGCCGTCCACCGCCCGCAGACTCTTGAACGACTTGACGACTCCAGCGAGCTCAATGACGGACTTCACTTCGGCGCCTGCTGTTTGACCGGATCCAATCCATTCGGGAAATGCGGACCCGGCGAAGGAGGAGCGGAAAGGCAGCGGATCGGCTTGCCGTCTTTTCCTGCGAGAACAAAGAGCTCGAGCGACTTATGCGCTGCTACTGCATGGTAGTCGAGCACACACTCTCCGGCCGCAGGATGAAAGGGGTCGCGCGGAATCTGCCCGGCCGGACACCAGTATCGATCATTCACGCCGGTCCACAGCCGAAAATCCGAAGGCAGAATCGCTTCCAGTCCGCCCTTGATGAAATCATTCGTCTGCCGCTCGATTGGAAGGAAGGGATTTCCCCCGCCGTGCGCGCCCACGAACATGTCGATCCTGTCCTCGCGAATGTAGTAAGGCGAGCCGGTGTCCGTTGCGCAGAGGTAGCCATCGTGTGGTTTTCCATCTGCCATCTGGATCTTCTTTTTTGCAAGATCGGGCGAATAGACCATAATGCCTGGTACATCGCGCGCGGAGCACGGGAATCGGCTGGACATGCGCCGGCAGAAGCCTTCAAAATTCACGGCAATCGTCCTGTAAGGCAGAATTTGAGTGCGTCCTCCTGCGCCGAATCCCCAGACATCCGGTCGATAGGTCGTATAACGTCCAGGTCCAGCATACGCCAGACGCAGTCCGCTGCGAGAGATGCCGCTGCCTTCCCACGTCACCTGGAGAAGAAACTGATCCGATGCAGTGCCGAGCACCCTGCCGTCCGGCGAAGGAATCGGCACATCTTTGCCCGGATAGAACTCTTCCAGCGCCAGATGATAGAAGGTCGGCCAGAAACGCCCCAGAGAGACTCGTTCTGCGCCATCAAGCGACTCGCGCGAAATGCCGGTAAGACGATCTACAGGCATCGGCGAGTGATCCGCCTTCTGCCATGGCGAAGAAAGCACCGGCGCGTAAGGCATCGGGATTAGTTTCTCTGCCGGATAACGGCAATTTCGACCTCGAATGACGACTGGCGTCATGTTATCTGCAACTGGACCGGTTACACGAGCGGCCTCAGCGTGATAAACTGGCATGTCACCTGCGTCTGTTTTGCATGAACAACCCTGCGGTGAGTTGAGACAAACCACCTTGCGCATGTCCGGCAGCGGCTCAGGGATTACCTCCCTGCAGGAAAGTATTGAGAAGATGAACAGAAAAAGAGTTCGCACGGTACGGTTTCGCTCGATCTTCATGCTCTGCAAGCAAAACTGATTGACGCAGAGCCAGCATCCAGTCTAGCTGTTTCATCGCCGTTAGGCGACCATCATCAAGGCGGACTAGAATGGCTAAAAAAACAAAAAAAGCGGGCGCAAGCTCCCCAAAGCTTGAAGCGGAAAGAAAGAAACTTCTTTCCGCAAAAACACCGGACCAGTACATTCAGAGATCTCTCGAATCCAAGCTGAGCCGCGGAGAAAAAGGCGGTTTAACCCGTGAGTGGCTCGAGAAGAGCGGATACACTCATGAAGACATCCTGTTTGCTCGCAACCGTAACCCTTACTGGAAAAAACAAAAGGGACGCGGCAGCTACGAACGCACGCTGAAACGCATCAAGAAACTCAACTTCGCAGGCAAGAAAACTGGACGCAAAGTCTGGTCAGATGCAGACCTTGGACGCTTCTACGAACTCAATGACCAGCTTGCAGACTGGCAGCTGGCGCAAAAATTCAAGACAAGTCTTCCAGCGGTGAACCATATCCGCCGCAAATTCAAACTGGCAAAAGCGCTTCTCGAGAAGCAGCGCAAACCAGTCGGAAAAGCGGCCGTGGTCAAGCTCAGCCGCACGGACGAAAAAGTTCTGCGCATGACGCTCGCAGGAAAACGCTGAAAAAAACGGGCTGATTCAAACCCGGAGTTCCGACAAGAACCATGGGCTTCGGCCCATGGTCACCGCGCCGCATCAAGCGCTTCGCGCAGATCGATCTTCTTCTCGTAATAGGCCTTGCCGACAATCATTCCCGCAAGCTGCGGATGATTCCAGGAAACAAGCCGCCTCACATCATCCATGCCCGCAACGCCGCCCGATACGATCACACTCAGTTTAGAATTCTCAACAATCTCTTTGTAGAAATCGAGGGATACGCCGGAAAGAGTTCCATCCGCCGCTATGTTCGTTGCCACGATGAGCCGGACTCCCGCCTCTTCCAGGACCCGGAGAAACTCCACGAGAGAAAATCCGCCGTCTTCTTCCCATCCCTGTACACGAATCCGGCCGCCGTCTGCGTCCACGCCGATTACGATTCGGTCCGCGCCGAACTCCGAGATCCAGCCCGCAATTTCACCCGGATTTTTTGCGGCGCGCGTTCCAAGAATCACGCGGTCCACGCCCAGGCTCAACACCTCTCGGATGTCTGCGCTGCTGCGGATTCCTCCGCCCGTTTGCACACGCGCAGTCCCTGCCGTTTCCACAATCGACCGGAGTATTTCGCGGTTCGCGCTCCGCTCCCCATTGCGCGCTGCGTTTAGATCCACTACATGAATGCGCCGCGCTCCCGCCTGCACGAACTGTCGGGCGAAAGCAGGCGGATCATCGCTGTAGATAACAGGATCCGAATAGCTTCCTTTGTGCAGCCGCACCACCTGCCGGTTGAGCAGGTCAATCGCCGGAATGATTTCAAACATAACGTCAGCCGCCTTTGCTAGATCTTTCCGAGCGAAGAAACCCAGTCGCGGATCAAGAACAGCCCGTTGTCTCCGGATTTCTCTGGGTGAAACTGGCAGGCGAGAATAGAATCCTTGCGCACTACGGCCGGAAAAACATCGCCCGCGTAATTGCAGTCGGCAATCACGCGGCCGCTGTCCACATTCTCCGCGCGGTAGGAG
>CAZUJO010000199.1:0-7000 GCA_964619995.1 uncultured Leptospiraceae bacterium | reverse complement strand
ATCTGGAGCGACGGGGAGCTACTTTCCGGATCGACACCTCCTGGACTTCAAAAGCGGGACTCCTGTTCCTCAATCTGCGGATTCCGGGCTGGCTTGAGGAAGACCGCTGCGACCTGTACTGGGGCAGCCTGTCCATGCTGCCTTTCTTCTATAAAAAGCGCGTGCAAATTCCCTGTATGGTGAACTTCCACGATCTGAATGCCTACGTGGCTCCCGAAACCATGACGAAGGCGAACGCCCTCCAGCATGGACTGACCAACGGCCACACGCTTCGCAATGCGGACCGAATTCTGTGTCTGTCTGATACGACTCGCAGAGACATTGAAAGATTTTTCCCGAAAACAAGCGATCGACTCGTCGTCGTTTACCCGGGAGTGGATCTTGCTCCCCTGAAACCCGAGGCGCCTGCAGGAAGCGTGGGCCGGCTCAAGAATTTCTATCTCATGGTGGGAACCATTGAACCGCGAAAGAATCAGAAGACTGTGATCGACGCGTATCTCGCCGCCCGCAAAAACAAGGCTTCGAAACTGCCTCCCCTCGTCGTCGTTGGCCGGCGCGGCTGGGGCTCAGACGAACTCTTCGAGCTCCTATCGTCCGGTTCTCTGGAAGGAAGCGGCGTCCATTACCTTGCAAACGCGAGCAATGCAAACCTGGAATGGTGCTACCGTCATGCGACCCTGTACCTTTTCCCGAGTCTTCACGAGGGATTCGGGCTCCCTGTGCTGGAAGCAGCCTTTCGCGGCATCCCGCTTGCCCTCTCTGACATACCCATCTTTCGCGAAGTGGGCGGCGCTTCCGCTTTCGCAGAACCGACTGATGTTCCCGCATGGACGGAAGTTCTGCTCTCTCCGCCCCGCAAGCCGCCGCGATTCAACAGAAAGGAATGGTCGATTGAGAACCGCTCAAAGAAGATCCTGGAAGTGGCGAGGGAGCTCGCAGAACCTCAAAAGACCCGCGCAGCAAAAAAGAGATCTTCGCGTCAGCGGCAGCCTTTGCCCCGGAAATAAAGAGGGTGCTCGCTGAAGCGCGATCCGCTCCGGCAGCCCGCCGAATCATAGAAAATTTCATCGAGATCCGGATCCGTGTACCGAAACCGGCATACGCAGGAACCAGAGCATCCGTCTACCGTTATTCGGCGAATCACTCCGCGCATGTCATTGTAGCGAAACGGCCCCTTCCCGCCGGGCTCCCGCTCCAGATACAGCATCTCCAGTGAAACATACGTCATGCGGTCGAGAAAGACCGCGCGAGGGACATCACCCGGTTCACAGGATCCGTTCTGCGCGCCGAACTCCACATCGCATATGAATGTTTTTTTGTCTGCGGACAGGGTGCAGAGCTTTCCCGATGAACCCGAAACCGCCGGCTGACTGCATCCGGGCGGGAGCATGCAAGCGCAAGCGAAGACCCCGATCAGGATCGCTGAGCGCCTGGTCAGTTCTGCTTTAATATGTTCTCCACATCGGCGTCGCGGACGCCGAGTTCGCGGGCCGCGCGCAGTTCTTCTTTTGCGCGTTCGCGGTCACCCTTTCTATGAAACAGAATCCCGATGTCGTAGAGCGCACGGCCCAGGTAGAGTCGGGCACGCTTGAGCTGAGAAATCTCGTCCTGGAGGGACTTGATGATTGCGTCGGGCGCTTCGTGAATGCTCGACCGGAGCGCGCTGTTGATCTTGTCGCGGATTCCATCGAGGACGTCCTCGAGCTGCTTCGAGCGGCCGAGCTCCTTCATTCGATTTGAAAGCTCAATGTTGCGGCTCACGAGCGCGTCGCACTTCTGCGAGAGCACATTGTATTCGCGGCGGAGCGAATCGAGCTCCCCTTCGGCGGGCTGAGCGAGGATGTGATCGGTCAGGCGCTGGATTTCGCTTTCGAGCAGGTCCGCGCGGTTCTGCTCTTTGATGAGCCGCATTCCGAGATCCGTATTCTGTGCCGCAAGTTCCTGCAGTTTTGCTTTCACAGGCGGATGGACGTAGTCAGGATTCTGGTAGGCCAGGATTTCGTTTTCAAGCGTCTGCATCTTCTGGCGCAGACCCAGGAACTCGACATACATGTCTTCGAATGCGCGTACGGATGATTCCTTGATTTCAAATTCGCTCTGCGCGCGCTTCATGTAGGCAGGCACATGCAGGCGGCTCATGATCTTCTGGACGGCGAGATACCGCTTCTTGCGAAGTGCGTCGTTTGCTTTTGAGCCTTTCGCGGCTGCGGCGGAACGCTTCGCTCCTTTTCCTCTGCCCTTTGCCGCGCGTTTCTTCGGCGCGTACTGGCTGCGAAGGTCAAAGAGGCTTGCGAATGCAAGCACCGGATGAAGAGCGATCTCGCCGGCTACGGCGCGCTCAACGTGATCAGAAATGCATTTGATGTGAAAGTCGTGATCGAGAAAAGGATACGGGAACAGGCGCCCCGCGGTCTTCTCAAGGTATTCCTTTCTATAAGAAGAGGAGTGGCTGCCAGGGCGCACAAGGGCATTGAATTCAATCTTTCGAATGGATTCTTTGAATTTCTGCACCTCCTCCTTGTTCTTCAAGAAGTCGGCCAGTCGGTTTTGCTTCGCTCGTGCCACAGACGCTCCGATTTGATTATCGGAGGGTGTCCGGGCTCCGGCTACCTCTTTTTTAGCCCGGGTCGTAACTGAGAATCGGAGACAGCCACTTCTCCACTTCTTTCTCCGACATGCCCTTTCTGCGGGCATAGTCCTGGACCTGATCCCGGTCAATCTTGCCTACATTGAAGTATTCTGCGTCCTTTGAGGCAATGTAGATGCCGCAAACCGAGGCAGCAGGCGCCATTGCCAGGCTTTCTGTAAGCGTAATGCCGGTATGACGGGTAGCGTCCAGGAGACGGAACAGCTCCAGTTTCTCTGTATGGTCGGGCTGGGCCGGGTAACCGGGAGCCGGACGAATCCCTTCGTAGCTTTCGCGGATCAAGTCCTCGTTGGAGAGAGCCTCGTTTTCGGCATAGCCCCAGATCTCACGGCGGACGAGTTCGTGCAGGCGCTCGGCGAACGCTTCGGCCAGGCGGTCTGCCAGGGCTTTGATGAGAATCGCGCTGTAGTCATCGCCCTTCTTCTCGTATGACGCCGCAAGCTCGGCCACTCCGTCGCCAGCGGTTACGGCAAAGCCGCCCACATAGTCCTTCCTGCCTTTTGGCGCGACATAATCAGAGAGGCAGCGGTTCGGTTCGCCGGACCGTTTTTCGCTCTGCTGGCGCAGGCCGTGAAAGACCGCAATTGGCTTCGCGCGATCTTCATCCAGGTAAACCTCAACATCATCGCCGACAGAGTTCGCAGGCCAGATCATCGCCACGCCGTGGGCCGAGATGAGTTTCCGCGCAATGATCTCGTCGAGGAGCTTGTTTGCATCATCGAAGAGTTTCTTTGCTTCGCGGCCGGTCTTTTCGTCTTCGAAGATCGCCGGATACTTGCCGGGCATCTCCCAGGCGATGAAGAACGGATTCCAGTCTATGTACCGGCGCAGCTCATCGAGAGGATAATTCCGAAGCACCTGGACCGACCTTCTCTTCGGTTCCGGACTTCCATCGTGCGCAATCCGCGGAGCGTTTGCGCGCGCGGCTTCGAGCGAAATGAATTTCCTTGTCTGCTCACGATTCGCGAAATCTTCGCGAAGCTTCGCGTATTCAGCCTTCAGCTGGCTTTCGAAAGTCCCGCGGTTCTCGTCGGAAATCAGATTCGAAACCACCGGAACGCTGCGCGATGCGTCGAGCACGTGAACTACGGGCCGCTCGTAAGCGGGCGCGATTTTGACTGCAGTGTGTATCTTTGAGGTTGTAGCCCCGCCGATCAGAAGGGGCTGCGTCATTCCTCTGCGCTTCATTTCGCGGGCAACTTCCACCATCTCATCGAGTGATGGAGTAATCAAACCCGAAAGACCGACCACGTCTGCGCCGATTTCCTGCGCATGATCGAGGATCTTTTCGCGCGGGACCATAACCCCCATGTCGATCACATCGAAGTTATTGCATGCAAGAACCACGCCGACGATATTTTTGCCGATGTCGTGTACGTCCCCTTTCACCGTCGCAAGGAGCACTTTCGCCGCAGCCTTTCGCGCGCCGCCTTCGGCCTCGCGTTCTTTCTCCATAAACGGAATCAGATACGCCACGGATTTCTTCATCACGCGCGCGCTCTTGACCACCTGAGGCAGGAACATTTTGCCCGCGCCGAACAAGTCGCCCACGACAGACATACCGCTCATGAGAGGCCCTTCGATTACCAGAAGGGGCCTGCCATACTGAGCGCGCGCTTCTTCCGTGTCTTCGTCAATGTAGTCGAGGATGCCGTGCACGAGCGCATGTTTCAATCGCTCTTCGACGGGCGCTTTGCGCCATTCATCGGTTTTCGTTTCCTGGGCGGCCTTGCCTTTCACGGTTTCGGCAAACTCGACCAGGCGCTCGGCGGCGTCGGGTCTGCGGTTCAAGAGAACGTCTTCGACCCGCTCAAGCAGATCTTTCGGAATGTCTTCGTAGACGCCGAGCATCCCCGCGTTTACAATTCCCATGTCGAGTCCGGCCCGAACGGCGTGATAGAGAAACGCAGAATGCATGGCCTCGCGCACCGGATTGTTTCCCCGGAACGAGAAGCTTATGTTGCTGATGCCGCCGCTGACGCGTGCATGCGGCAGATTCTTTTTGATCCACTCCGTCGCCCGGAGAAAATCCACCGCGTAGTTGTTGTGCTCGGGAATGCCCGTCGCAACGGTAAGAATATTCGGGTCGAAAATGATGTCCTGCGGCGGAAATCCGTCCTTTACAAGGAGATCGTAAGCTCGCTTACAGATTTCGATCCTGCGTTCGTAATTGTCGGCCTGGCCTTTCTCATCAAATGCCATCACAACGGCAGCTGCGCCGAAAGAGCGGATCTTTCTCGCCGCCGAAAGGAACGCCTCCTCCCCTTCCTTCAAGGAAATCGAGTTGACGACGCTCTTTCCCTGGAGGCATTTCAGGCCCGACTCAAGCACGCTCCATTTCGAAGAGTCCACCATGACCGGGACTTTCGCAATGTCCGGCTCGGCCGCCAGCAGGTTCAGAAACTTCGTCATGGCCGCTTCGGAATCGAGCATCCCTTCGTCCATGTTGATATCAATGATTTGCGCGCCGTTCTCCACCTGCTGCCGCGCAACGGTCAAGGCCTCATCGAAATTGCCTTCGAGGATGAGCTTCGCGAATTTCGGCGAGCCGGTAACGTTCGTCCGCTCCCCGATGTTGATAAAGTTCATGTTCTCGCGAAGGGTCAACGGCTCAAGCCCTGAAAGCGCGAAAGCGCTGTCGCCCTGTGCCGGCCTGCGCGGAGGATGCGCGAGCGCTGCTTTCGCCATCGCCGCTACGTGGTCCGGAGTGGTTCCGCAGCAGCCGCCGATGATGTTGATCATTCCCTCTTTCGCGTACG
This sequence comes from uncultured Leptospiraceae bacterium, assembly GCA_964619995.1. Lineage (GTDB taxonomy): Bacteria > Spirochaetota > Leptospiria > Leptospirales > Leptonemataceae > JAEUSB01. The sequence goes on along the minus strand of CAZUJO010000199.1, from coordinate 1,594 downwards.
CGTCGATCTGCTTTGCCATATACTCCGGCGTCTCATCGTATCCTCCAAAAGCGTTTGGAAGACCCGCGTTTGGATAGAGGCTCACAGGCACGGTAGCCACGCGTGAAAGCTCCGCCAGAAACGGCCTCATCTGCGCCGAGCCAAGCGCGCAGTTCAGGCCGACGGAAAGCAGATTCTTCGCATGTGAAATGGAAAGCCAGAAAGCTTCCGTCGTCTGGCCGGACAGCGTTCGCCCGGACATATCCACAATCGTGCCGGAAAGCATTACAGGGATGTTCTTCCCGGTCTCGCGCACGAACTGGTCCACAGCATAGATCGCTGCTTTGCAGTTCAGCGTATCGAAAATCGTTTCAATGAGAAGAATGTCGACGCCGCCTTCATCCAGACCGTAGATCTGTTCAAGATAGGCCTTTACAACCTGGTCGAAGGTAACGGCGCGAAACCCGGGATCGTTCACGTCCGGAGAGAGGGAAAGACTCCGGTTCAAAGGTCCGATTGCCCCGGCCACAAAGCGCGGCTTAGACGGATCTTTTGCGGTAAACTCATCGGCGGCTTTCCGCGCAAGCTTTGCTGCTTCCACGTTCAATTCGCGCGCCAGGTGCGACAGGCCGTAATCTTCCTGCGCAATGGTCGTACAGCTGAATGTATTTGTTTCTATAATATCAGAACCTGCTGCCAGGTATTCTTCGTGAATCTCGTAGATCACATCCGGGCGCGTAAGCACAAGGATGTCATTGTTGCCCTTGAGTTCCTTCGGGTGATCCTTGAAGCGCTCGCCGCGGAAGTCCGCATCAACGAGATTGCGCTTCTGTACCATCGTGCCCATAGCGCCATCCAGGACGAGGATGCGTTTGGACAGAATATCACGGAGTTCTTGCAGTGTAGGTCTACTCATATGCTCAAGGGAACGTAACAAAAAACCATGCGAGGTGCTCGCAAGATGAACCCGGCGGCGGCTTTCGCCTGACCGCCGGTTTCTTAAATCAATCGTCTGATCAATAGCGGTAGTGTTCCGGCTTGTACGGTCCTTCGACCGGCACGCCAAGATACTTCGCCTGTTCTGCCGAAAGCTTCGTCAGCTTCACGCCGATCTTTTCGAGATGCAGCGCCGCAACTTTTTCGTCGAGGTGCTTCGGCAGACGATATACGCCGATTTCGTACTTGTTCGTCCACAGCTCAATCTGCGCCAGGACCTGGTTCGTGAAGCTGTTGGACATCACAAAGCTGGGGTGACCCGTTGCGCAGCCGAGGTTCACAAGGCGGCCGTCGGCCAGAAGAATGATGCTTCGTCCGCTCGGGAACGTGTACTTGTCCACCTGCGGCTTGATCTCTGTCTTCTTGATTCCCGGATACGACTTCAGCGCCGCTACCTGAATCTCAACGTCAAAGTGACCGATGTTGCACACGATCGCGCCGTCTTTCATCTTCTCCATGTGTTTGATGGTGATGATGTCTTTTACGCCTGTCGTCGTAACAAAGATGTCGGCCTTGTCTGCCCACTCGTCCATCAGATCGACCTGATAGCCTTCCATCGCCGCCTGCAGCGCGCAGATCGGATCGATTTCCGTTACAACAACGCGGCATCCGAATGCGC
>CAZUJO010000198.1:0-7052 GCA_964619995.1 uncultured Leptospiraceae bacterium | reverse complement strand
TCCCGGTCCTGAAAATACGAACCGCCGCGAATCACATGGAACTGCCGTCCGGAGAGATGCATGGGAAATTGCGCCGCTCCTGGGTACGGATTGTACCACGTCGAGGTCCACTCGGGCGCGCTGCCGCACATGCCCACGATTCCGTACGGACTCCTGTCTTTGAGCTCGTATACGGAAATGGGCTGAGGTTCGCCCTCCCAGGATTCTTTCGTATTGCAGACGTTAGGCGACCACTCTCCCATCGGATAGGGCCGGGGGTTCCGCCGAATGCCCGCGGGCCCCGTTCCATTGCGAAGCATCTTCAGTCCGCCTCGCGCCGCAAGCTCCCATTCGAGCTCCGTAGGCAGCCGCTTTCCGCTCCACCTTGCGTAAGCCTCGGCATCTTCGTAGCTTGCGAGCACAAAGGGATGATCCCCGGTCCCTTCCGGGAAAGAGCCTTCTTCGCGCCAGCTCTGCGGCAGCGGTCTGCCGGTCTGACGCGCAAAAAACAAATACTCTCGATTGGTGACTTCATACTCGTCCATGTAGAAGGCTTCCACAGACGGCGTGACCGCCGGATCGCGGTCGAAGAAATGCGCATTGTAGTTGTCCATCGCGGGATCTTCTCCCTGGCCGAATACAACGTAGTCCCAGTCCACGCGCACCATCGTCTTTTTGTCTGCGGCGTTTCGAATGCGCGGCAGGGGTTGGATTGCGGCGGGCCCCGTGGTCGTTTGCGGCCTGTACACCGCGGCGCTCAGATTGACGCCGGCAAGATCGCCGGGGCGCGGTGAGTCTTCCGTATCAAGACTGAAAGTGCCGCAGAGCAAAGCGGGGTGCCCCGGCTCAACCCGGTCGATCGTGAGGCGCCCATATTCCTTTCCGCCGGCAGTCAGCAGGAGCATGGACCTCTCTTTCTCAAAGAAGAAGGACCGCACCGATGCGGCGTTTTTTCCACGGATCTGAGGGATTTCGAGGGTTTCCGCGCAGAGAAAGTTCTTCTCTGGTTGGACGGATACCACCTCCGCTCTTGGCACGAAACGACCCGGGCGGCTGTCGAGCTCCTTTGCAGGGAGGGTCCCGGCCAGAGCAACAAAGAGCAGGAGTTTCCTCACCTGCATAGAAGCGGTCCGCACGGCATGATTTTTCAGTTTTTTACGATCGGCCTGCTTTTTGTCGCAGGGGGGGTGTAAAAAGAATCTCGACGGCGGGAGAAAAAACAGGCGCCTAACACAAAATTGCTGGACATATGTTTAGATATATATTTGTGTAGCTTTATCGGACAAAAAACGGTTGTTTTTTCCCGGTCGTCAGGATAAATTTTGAAATGAGACATAAACTTTGCGGTCCTTTCGCCGTCAAAGGTTATGTGAGGAGGCCAGTATGATCGTAAGTAAACTCGAAAGTCCCCTCTATCACCGCCAGAAGCGGGAAGGACTGCCCGGTCGTGGCTATGAAGCTCCGGTAGCAGCAAACCGGAAGAGTTTCGATCAGTACCTGCTGGAGGCCTTCCAGGGCGAAGTCGTTCAGGAAGGTAAGAGATTCTCTTCTCGCGTAAGTCCGCTCCAGCGCGAAAACCTGATCAGGCTCGGCCAGATCTAGTGGTCTTCCTGCGCGAGGAGGGTTTTCCCTCCTCAGCGGGCGCGGGAGGAAAGAGTCGTTCCCGGATCCTTTCCGGGTGGATCGCGGCGTCTGTTAACCCCTGAACAGAGAGAGCCGCCTGGGTCACGAGCAATGGCCCGTAGAGATACAGCCAGAATCTAAAATGGAAGGCCCCTTCCTGGATGCTTGTATGCACAGGATTCGGGAAGATCAGTCCGGCCACATACAGGAGGCCTGACAGTGCGGCCGTGGCCCGGTAGATCTGGGTTCTGTAGGGCAAAGGAAACGTTGCGAATAAAAGTCCGGTGATCCCCGGCAGAAGAAAAAGCAGTTTGGCAGACGAGCCTACATCGACCGCCTCCGGCGCGCCAAAATCTATGATGTATCGAATCCACGAAGCAGCGCCGGCAATCATGATGCCCACAGAAGCAGCGTAGAAGCCCAATTGGTAGAACGTGAGGGCCTGAAACAGAGCATTTGCTTCCGCGGCAATCGTCCGCACAACGGCGGAAATTCCGTGCACAATGACAGCGGCGAATTCTCGCTCAAATGCGAGGATGCGTTTTAAGGATTCCGTCAGCATCAGGTCAGCGAAAAGATCACTTCCAGTTCAACGGACGCATCGAGCGGCAGCGAAGCAACGCCGACTGCGGATCGCGCATGGATGCCTGCATCGCCAAAGAGCTGCTTTGCCAGATCGGATGCGCCATTGGCCACCTTGTGCTGATCCTGAAAGTCCGGCGTGCTCGATACAAATGCGACCAGCTTCAGGACGCGCTTGAGTTCTGATTCCTGCGCGACGAGCAGGGCGGCGGCAATCGCATTGAGAAAGCACTGTTGCATGGCGGCCTGCGCTTCTTCAAGTTTCTGTCCGGGTGAAAGCTTTCCCGTCATCAGGAGCTTTCCGTCTTTCATGGGAAGCTGTCCGCTGGTGAAGACAAGATTGCCTTCCCGAACGGCCGGAACGTAGGACGCGATCGGTGGGCTGACTGCGGGCAAAACGAATCCCGCTTCTTGAATGCGCTGTCGAATCACGGACAAGAATTCCCGCAAGGATGGTGCGAGAAAAGTCTTTTATCGCATTGCGGAATCGGGACCAAACACGGTGCGCGCGCCTGCGTAGCGCTGCTTCCAGTATGAGATCCGCATATCCGCTATGCTCACAGTCTTTCCGGTCGAGGGGGCATGAATGAACCGCAAATTCCCCAGGTAGATTCCGACGTGGCCGATCGATTTTCCGTCGATCTTGAAAAAGACCAGGTCTCCGGGGCGGGGCACCTTGATCGGTTTGAGCGCCTGGAATTGTTCTCCGGCGTCCCGGGGCAGGCTGTATCCGGCCTTCTTGTACACGAAGCTCGTGAAGCCCGAGCAGTCGAATCCTTCGGGAGACTGGCCGCCAAATCGATAGGGCACTCCCAGGTATTTCTGCGCCAGTTCTGTGATTCCCTGGCCGTCGTAGAGCGTAACACGGCGCTCGGAAACATCCGTCGCTTCAGCGTGCAGGCCTGCCGCCAGAAAGAGGATTACCAGGGCTTTCTTCATAATATAAGTATCGGACGCCGGCGTCCTGAATCGAGTTCGTCAGATTCGGTTGCCAGCAATTTCGCATGAGCCATTTCGGGATATGCGCCGAAGCGCGATTTTCCTCGTCACCGCACTTTTCGCATGCAGCAACAACCCGTACGGTTCCTTTCCGGCGGGCAAAGTTATTCTGACGAATCTCCCGGACGATCCCCGCACCCTGGATCCTGCCCGGGTGGGCGACACGACGTCCAACGCCATTGCATCGAACCTGCATGACACACCCTTTGAATACGACTACCTGAAGCGGCCTCTCTCTCTGAAACCGGCGATGGCTACGTCCATGCCGCGCACAGGATCGACCTCGATCGCAGGGCGCTCTTACCAGACATTCGAGTTCTCCATCAAGAAAGGGCTTCGCTTCGCGGATGACGTATGTTTCGCCGGCGGCCGCGGCCGGGAGATCAAGATCGATGACATCATCTTCGCTGTGAAGCGCGCGGCTGATAACTCCATTGATCCGTTCGGGCTTCCTTTGCTCTCTGGAAAAGTAGCCGGCTTTGACGATTACACGGCGCGTCTGGAAAAGGCGCATACGCAGGATGCCCAGGAAAAAACCACGAGGAATGTTTCTCTCGTGTTTGATTCTGAAATTCCCGGCGTGCGCAAACTCGATGACTATACGATTCAGCTGGCGCTCACGGAAGACTACCCGCAGATCATTTATTTCTTCACTCTGACCACAGGAAGCCCTCAGCCGCGCGAATGCGTTGAATACTACAACGGACAGAATGGCAGACCCCCTTACGACCGTCATCCGGCAACGTCAGGCGCCTTTCTTCTTAAGAAATGGCACTCGAACTATCGCATTGTTCTCGCTAAAAACCCAAACTATCGTCAGGATGATTTCTATCCTTCCGAGGGCAGCGACGAGGATAGAGCGGACGGGCTTCTCAAGCTGGCGGGCACGCGTCTTCCCATCATCGATGAGGTCTGGATTCAAATCATCAAAGCCGGTCCGCCCGTCTGGACTCTCTTCGAGCAGGGTTACCTCGACCGGGCCGGCATTCCTCTTGAAGTATTCAATCAGGTCGTTGTGGATCAAACCATCTCTCCTGAATTCAAAGCGCGGGGCATTCGCCTCGACACCGAAGTTGACCCGGCAACATACTACTGGGTGATCAATTTCACCGATCCCGTTATGCGGAATCGTAAACTGCGTCAGGCTTTGAGCCTCATGCTCGATCGAAAGGAAATTCTGGAACGCTTTATGAACGGCAGAGGAATTCCTGCCATGAGCATGATCCCTCCGGGAATGGAGGGGTTCGAAGAATCCTACGTCAATCCGCAGGTGACGATGGACGAAGCGCGCGCCAGAGCGCTGCTCGCCGAAGCCGGCTATCCCGGCGGGGTTGATCCTCAGACCGGGCAGGCGCTGAAGATCACATTCACTCTTACGAATTCGCCGGGATCCACGAGCCTCTACCGCTTCTACCGCGAAAGCTATGCAAAGTTCAATATTGATCTAAAGCTCGAGGAAGTGGACTGGTCCACAGTATTACAGAAGAAGTATAAAAAGGAATTCCAGGTAATTGTGGGCGGATGGCATGCAGATTATCCGGATCCGCAGAACTTTCTTCAGCTTCTTTATGGGCCGAATGCCGCTTCGTCTTACAATGAAGGCAGCTATTCCAATCCGGCGTACGATGCGCTGTACGTGCGCATGAAGAATATGGCCCCGGGCGCAGAACGCAGGGCCATCATTGGCCAGATGAAACAGATCATCGCCGACGACGTGCCCGTGATTCTGCTCTTTCATCCGATTTCGTACGGGCTTTCGCATCCGTGGGTTGCGCCCTTTAAATCGCATCCAACGAATTCAAATCAATTGAAATTCCGGGATCTGGATCCGGAGATGCGGAGGCAGAAGGTTTCCGAATGGAATCGAATGCCTCTGTGGGGCTACATTCTGTTTTTCGCTTTTATTGCCGCAATCGTTGCGCCTGTTGCTCTTGTGATCCGCAAATATGCGGGAAGGATTCGCTGATGCTTGTATACATTGCACGAAGAATTCTCTACACAATTCCGATCTGGCTCGGTGTGTATGCGATCACCTTCGCCTTGTTTCACATTCGCGATCCGATCGCGATTGCGCGCGTGCATATGCCGCAGGCCCCCGACGCTGCTTTGAAGGCCTGGGTCCGGAACAACAATCTCCACCTGCCGCGCTTTGTGAATCTGCCGGCAGACGCGGAGCGCGAGCTTGCAGACGGCAAGAAACATCCGGAACTTGCACAGAAGAGCGTCTTCTACTCGCAGTTCTTCCTCGGCATTCACGATATCTTTACGTTCGACTTTGGAGTTGATAAGAATCGGCAGCCCATTGCGGAGTCGCTCAGGCAGCGTGCGCCTTATTCGCTGTCCATTATGCTGCCCGCTTTCGCCGTGTCCGTTCTGCTCTCCGTCGTGACTTCGCTCTTCCTTGCGTATTTCAGGGAGTCAGGTCTGGATGTGGGCGCGGTGCTCATCACGGTTGCAATGATGAGCATTCCTGTTCCGGTTTACCTTCTTCTCTGCAACTGGATCTTTGGGAAGTACCTGAGGCTTGTGCCTGTCTACGACCATATTCTGCTCCCCATTCTTGTGTCCATCATCGCCCGCGTGGGCGGAGAAATCCGGTTTTATCGCACTGTGTTTCTTGAACAGATGGAGCAGGATTATATCCGCACGGCGCGCGCGAAGGGAGCCAGTGAAGCGGCTGTGCTGTTTCGCCACGTGCTTCCGAACTCGCTGATTCCGATCCTTACTTCGGTTGTGATGTCGCTGCCATTTCTGATCACCGGATCTCTGATTCTCGAACACTTCTTTGGCATTCCGGGAATGGGCGACATGATGTACACGGCTATCTACAGCCAGGATTTCCAGGTCATCAAGGTGATGGTTTACATGGGCGCTTTCCTCTACATGATTGGCGCGCTGCTGACGGATATCTCCTACGTCCTTGCAGATCCAAGGGTGGTGCTCGAATGATCACGTTAGCCGTCGATGCGATCTGGCTGCTGATTGCCGGCGCAATCATTGCTCTTGCGCGCGGATTCTTTCGCAATCCAGCCCTTCAGGATGCGCGCGATCTGCTCACATCGCGGCGCCGCGTGCGCATTGCGTTCTACGCAGTCTGCGCGTATCTTTTGATTGGTTTTTTGGGACAGGTGCGGATTCCCGAGCCTGGAAAGATCGAGGACCGCAGCCTTCTGGATCTCAGTATGGTCTGGATGAAACAGGAGCGTACGTATTCCGCACCTTTTGCTTCGCAGGTAACAGGCATGCGCCTGAACGCGCAGGATGCAGAGTTGAACCGCGTCAAAGGGATTCATCTGCTGGGCACGGACATCAACGGAACCGATGTGTTGCTTCAAGTCATGCGCGGAGCGAGCACCGCTTTGATTCTGTCGTTCGGCACGGCATGTGTAGCCTTCCCTCTGGGCGTGGCGCTCGGGATTCTCGCGGGCTGGGCCGGCGGAAAGGTGGATGATCTCATTCAATGGCTGATGTCCACGGTTGCGAGCATTCCCTGGCTTCTTTTCGTAATCGCGTTTCTCATGGTCTTCGGGCGCGGAATCGTGTGGATCTGCCTTGCGATCGGGCTTACGTCCTGGGTGGGGACGGCGCGGTTGATTCGCGGGGAGACGCTCAAACAGAAGAGCCTGGACTACATCACCGCGGCGCGGGCTACAGGACTTTCAACGCTGCGGATTTTGTTCCGGCATCTCCTGCCCAACGTCCGCTACTTGATCATCATCGATCTGACGTTGTTTTGCTCTTCTGTCATCTTGTCCGAAAGCATTTTGACCTTCATTGGGATTGGAGTCAAACAGGGCACGGCATCCTGGGGCGCCATGCTGATCGAAGCGGAAAAAGAGCTGATGCGTTCGCCGCCGATCTGGTGGGTC
>CAZUJO010000197.1:0-7135 GCA_964619995.1 uncultured Leptospiraceae bacterium | reverse complement strand
CGGTTCATCTTCGACGAGAACGATTTCCGCTTCGCCGATTGAATCGAAACGTTGAAAGAACGCAATCCATTCGTAGAGCCGTTCGAAGGTCGTCCCTTCTCCTGTGTTCGGAAGAATTACGCTCCATTTGCGAAGGCTGGCCGGATGAACAGGCTTGTAGAGAATCGCGCGAAGACGTCCGGACACACGGCCCATCTTGAGCACGCGAAATCCCAGGGCCTGAAAAACCTCTCTCCAGTCCGAGGCGCGCCGCACGGATTCACTGAATTCGAGTACGGCGGTTGATCCTGCGGCGGCTGTGTCCAGTATGCGGGCCAGAGCGACCGTGTCGCCGGGCAGGTCGTCGAGAAGCAGCACATCTGCCGTCATTGCGTCAAGATCGTCTATGCGGTGTTTGGTGATGGATTCCGGCATGGCCTCCGCGGCGCGCCGGGATCCTTCCGAATAGCCGAGCACGGCCGCATGGGCCGGAAGCAGGTTGAGCAGATCTCTGGATGCGGTTTTCAGCGCTGTTTTTGCAGCCAGACCACGTAAGCCGCAAGCTGCTTCCTTTTTTCTGGAGTTAAGTGACCATACCCTTTAAATGCCGAGCCTTCGATGACGTATTCAAGCATGGCTCCAATCTGTTCCTGAGTAGAACCTTTCTTGTAGGCTGCGATATCTCTGTAGTTTCGGGGCCGTGGATTGAGAGTCTGTCCGGCCGGCCCATCGCCGAGGCCTCGGTCGCCATGGCATCCGTTGCAGTTTTGATCTACATAGAGTTCCTTGCCCTTCGCCGCATCCGGCTGAAGGCCTGATGTATCAGGCGGCTGCGGTTCGCCGCAAAAGGTTAGACAGGCAAAAATCAGGGGGTATGCTGAACGGCGCACAGGTTCACGCGTGCTGTTCTTGTTTCTGCGTCAACGGCTTTGCAGGCCCGTTCGCGGTCCCCTGCTGCGGAACGAACGATACGTACAGGGGCACCACCGTCATCTTCGATGTTTTTTTTTCCCTTCGCCGACTTTTAATTTGTCAAAAGTCGACCTTCCCGGCCGTTGAACTTTCAGTGAAAGCCCGCGATTATTTACCCGGCCTGGACCTCCTGCGCATCGTTGCCTTCATGATGATTGCGATTTTCCACTACTTTCTGGCCACAAACCGGTACTGGGGAATTCATCCCGAATTTCTTTTCTCGGTTTTGAGCCGGTTTGAGCAGGGAGTGACTCTATTTTTTGTCCTGAGCGGCTTTCTTCTGACACGGGCCCTTCTCGGCGAAATCCGGGAGACCGGAAATATCAACGTGCGTCGGTACGTTGCCGCTAGGATAGGCCGCATTCTTCCCGCGTTCTATTTCTTTGAAGCAGTCTCCCTGATTTTTATTCTCATATTTCAGCAGCGCGTTCAGTCACTGGGAGAAATGCATCCGATCCGCGCCTGGCTTCACGAAGTCCTCCTGGTTTCCAATTATGCGCCGGGCCTGAACGAACACATCTGGAGCCTTGCGCTTGAAGCGCAGGCCTACATTCTGCTTCCCTTCCTGCTTTATCTGGGCGCGCGCATGCACCGCCGCGCCGCAACGATGATCGCCGTTCTTTACATGATTCCTCTCATCGTGCGGGTGAGCACCGGGCATTTTGGCGGCTCTCTGGAATTGCGCGGCGATGATTTCTTGATCGGCGTTCTTGCCGCGATGATTCCAACGTTCGCATCGGTTCCGATCTCGGGAGTGATTTTCGCTCTGGGACTTGCCTTCTGCGTTCCGGAACTGGTTCATCCATTCGAAGCACTGCGGCCGAATCTATTTAACCTGGGATTTGCGGTTCTCGTCGCTCGCGCAGCGCAGCTTCAGTTTTCGCGCACAAAAGTTCTCAACGCTCTGGCGCAGATTACCTTTCCTGCTTACCTCTGGCATATGATCGTCGGAGCTGCGACGGCGGGTCCGCTGGTTCGCATGGCGCAGAACGGCCCGCTGAAGGCGTCGCTTTTGATTCGCACCTTTGCTGTTTCTATCTTTGTGACGCTGCTTGTGGCCTCGATCTCCCTCTTTCTGATTGAAAAGCCGCTGCGGCGGCTCATCATGCGGTGGGTGTCACCTTCTCAGGATGCGGAAGGCCATTCCCCGGCCGTGCTTCTGGAAAATAGCCATGTTGATCCAGGAGAGGGCGAGCTGCTCGAGGAGAGCGGCGCGGTCATCGCCGCCGAAGTCATGACAGTCACCAAAGCCAAGGCCTAGCGCCAGCTCACTTGCCGCGCGCTTTGCCGCTGCGCTGGACCCTGCCGCGAACATGTCTGCGCGGTCCGAGCCAAAGACGGGATTTGCCATCACTTCCACGCCGCAGCTGTTGAAGCATTTTACTACGTTAGGCGATCCTGTGATGTCCTTGATTGCTTCAAAGCCGTTCGCATAAGGTTCCGGTCTTGAACGGACAGAATTCGTAGCATCGATGATGATCCTGTCTGTTTTGCCGATCATGCGCGCGGCGTCGGCCGCGGCTTCCGCTGGCGTTGCTACCAGGATGACCTCTGCCCGCGCGAGCGCATCGGCAGAGGCAAGAACTCCTACGCCCTTCGATTTGAGCGCATCATACTTGTTTGACGATGGATCTCTGGCCGCGATCCAGACCTCGTGTCCCGTTTCTGCGAATCTCGCGGCGAGGGTTCCCCCTACATTTCCGCCTCCGATCACTGCTATCTTCATAATGTCTCCTTTTCGCTATGCAGTATAACCGGTCGAGAGCCATCTGGCAAGTACGCACAGAAAGGTGTGTTAGTTACCGGAGGGATAGATGCCCGCTTTCTCATACAAGCATAAGGTCTACAACAATCCTGTGGAGTTCGTGCTCGAGCGCATTGGAGGAAAGTGGAAGATTCCGATTCTCTGGCGTCTCAATCAGAGGCCCTATCGCTACGGCGAGCTCAAGACTGATCTAAAGCGTGTGACACACAAGATGCTCGCCCAGCAGCTGCGGGAGCTTCAGGAGGACGGCCTGATCGACAGAAAAGTTCATGCGTCCGTTCCCCCCAGAGTGGACTACACGATCACGAAATGCGGTCGTGAAGCTATTCCTTCTATTGAAGCCATGCGAAAGCTCGGGCGGCACTGGATGCGCGTTGCCGGGATCGAGGTCGGTTGAAGCCATGCGTATCCAGCGGCTGATTTATCTTTGCATTCTCGTTCTTCTGTTCGATTGCCGGAAGAAGGAAGGCGTTCAGTTCTTTTCGCATGATTTCCCGGCCCGCCTGTCCGAATGGGGTCTCTTAAAACCGGCTGCCGGCGGGTTTACGCTTGCGCAGAGGGTTTTGCCGTATGATTTGAACTCTCCGCTGTTTTCCGATTATGCGCTGAAGTTTCGCACTGTCTACGTTCCCGAAGGGCAGCGCGCCGCCTATCAGACGAAGGGAGTTCTTGAATTTCCCGAAGGCACCATTCTTTCGAAGACGTTCTTTTTTCCACGCAAGCCCGGTCAGAATGGCACGTTAAGCGACTTTCCTTCTCCCGGAGAATATCAAATTGTCGAGACGCGGCTGCTTGTGCACACTTCCGAAGGATGGGTCGGTCTCCCTTACATATGGAATGCGGAAGGGACCGAGGCAATCCTTGAGATCACCGGAGGCGCCGTTCACGTGCGGTCCAATGACTTCTCCGGGAATCCCCTGGAAATGGACTACTCGGTTCCGGATCAAGGAAAATGCTCGGGATGCCATATAACGGGTCAATTCGACGCGAAGAAAATGGTTCCGATTGGTCCTAAAATCCGTCAGCTGAATCGTTCCTATCCGTATGCCGACAAAACGGAATCCCAGCTCTCGCGCTGGGCTAAGGCAGGTATTCTGGGCGAACTGCCCGGCGGGGATCTTCCAAAAAATGCCGCGTATCAAGATCCTTCGAGTGGAACCACCGATGATCGCGCAAGAGCTTATCTGGATGCGAACTGCGCGCACTGCCATTCTCCCGCCGGTCCGGCGAATCAGTCCGGTCTCTGGCTGGACCTCGATCAGACGGAGCCGCACCGGTTCGGCGTATGCAAGGCGCCCACGGCCGCTGGAAAAGCGTCGGCCGGTCTGGATTTTGATATTGTGCCCGGAAGACCCGATCAGTCCATCCTTCTCTACAGGATGAAGAGCGTTGTGCCCGGCGAACGAATGCCCGAGCTTGCGCGCGCCCTGGTGCACAGGGAAGGCGTGGAGCTGGTACGGGCCTGGATCGCCGGACTCAAGGGAACCTGCGAACGTTAGTCGGCGACTCAGTCCTGCCCGCCGCGGGCCCGGCGGTTTGCCGCCGCTATTTCCCGCGGAATTCAGGCCGTCTGCGGGGTTTTAGTTCAATGAGCTTTGCGTTTGCCGTTTATGTTTCGTTGACAAGGTATTCCACCGTGCGCGCGACATCGTCCGGCGTCAGTGCATAGTCACGGGCCATCATCGCCTGGGCGGAGCCGCCTCCGAAATCCGTGGCGACGCTGCCCGGACAGAGAGCGGTAACCGCAATTCCGAATTCCTTCACGTCTTCGCGCAGGCTTTCCGTAAATCCATTCACTGCGAATTTCGATGCCGCATACGCGCTTCCTCCCTTGAAACCGTTCAAGCCGGCAACGGAGGAAATGTTGATGATGTGACCGCCCAGATTCTGCATCATTCCCGGAAGAACGTATTTTGTGAACAGGAAGGTCCCCTCGACGTTGACTTCGAAGATTTCACGGAACTCTTCGCGGCTAAACTGGTCCGTCCGTTTGAACGACCCTATGCCGGCATTGTTGACGAGAACGTCAATTCTGCCGAACGATTTCAGCGCGGCATCCACGCAGGCCCGAATGTCCTCTTCCCGCCGGATATCCCCTGCGAAGACCATGGCGCCGAGTTCTGTTCTCAGAGATTCCAGAGCCGATTTGTCGCGCGCAAAAAGCGCAACGTTATGCGCGCTTGAAAGCCTCTTTGCGATGGCTCGGCCGATTCCCCGGCTGGCTCCGGTTATCAAGATTGTTTTTTTCTCCATAGGATGCTCCTGAACGTTTCGTGCTAGATGCCTGGATGACCGGCGACCCTGGATGGAATTCCGGCAGTTGAGATGGACGACCGCGACCATTCCGCGGGAAAACCGGTCAACGAGTAGTAGAAAAAACCGTCGTCGCCAGCGGCAACAAAATAGGGGGCAATGTATCCCACCGCTTTGAGATTCGACGCCTGGCATGCGCCCATTGTGTAGCTGCCGCTCGTGTCTGCTCCGCCGCTTGAAGTTGAGTAAGTAACCCCGCACGTATCGCGCACAAACACCATTCTCCTGTCGTCGCCGTATACGGCGTCATTGGCCGTGGGAAGCGCGGTCCCGAAGATGTTCTGGTTGTAGTTCGTGGGCGAAGACGCATAGGCATCATCGCTGTACTGGACGACAGAGGGCGAGTTACCGATGTCAAGAATGCGGCGGTTTCCACTGACGAGGGGGCCGGTTACAAGCTTCGGGTTGGTCACACCCGTGTTGTCGCCGTCAACCCAGTTGGTGCCGCCTCCGATCGAACGCCTGCGCGTATTCTGCGGCGTCCCGGAGGATTCGACGAAGAGCCCATTTGTATCCCAGAAGACCAGACTGATCACGGCTCCCGCTGCGCCCCCCTCTGAAATGGTCGCGTCGCTCCATGTGATGCCGTCCGATGACGATACCGCCTGGAAATTTGCGCCGGTCGGAACTCCAGCCGCCACAAATTCGCTGCCGGCCAGCCCCGACCCGAACGCGACGGCGCTCATCCGGGCCGTCGTCGGACCGCAGGACTGTTGCTGCCATTGAAGCGCATGGATGCTGCTGCTGGTCCAGATACCGCAGGTCGTGCCATTCGTTGAGCCGACCGCCACAAACTTCCCGTTGCCGTAGGTCACGCTGCTGATCGTCCCGGTTGTGCATCCGGGAAAGGCAAACGCCTGCCAGGTCTTCTGATTGTAAGACACCCAGCCAGTGCAGTTCGCGCCGACTGCGACCGCAGTCCAGGGCGATGCAAATGCAAGATATGCTAACGTATTGCAGCGAACATCGCCAACACCGCACGCGGCATCCTTCTGGCAGCCTGCAGCCATGGATAGCAGCACGAGACACAGGATCCTGCGCATGACGCCAGCTGATCACCATGTGAGAATTGGTCAACCCTTTCGACGGATGAGCCCGAGTTTGAGCGCGATTTGTCCCATCTTACGAAGCGTATGCGATATTTCTCGTTCCTGAAGATCGGCTACCGAAAACACAATGGACGGCGCATAACGTTGATAGTAGTAGTTCCTTGTGTCGTACACCTTGAGTTCTTCCCGCAGGCATTCTGCATAAAAGAGGGCCAGATCCTTCGGTCTGCCTTTCCAGCGCGCAAACGCAATGACACCGGTCTCCGAAGATTCGAGAACGAGAAGCCCGGGAAGATGGCTTTCCGTGAGTTCTGCAAGGAGCTGGTGTCTGGCTGTGTACATGCGCGATGATCGCCGCAGGTGCCGGTCATATCCGCCGCTGCGCATGAGTTCGGCGACTGCTGCCTGTTCGAGCAGGCCCGCCGGATAGGTTTCAAAGGCTCTGCGCGCGCGCAGGAACGGTTCACGAAGGGCCGGAGGAAGCACTGCGTATCCGAGGCGCAGACCTTCCGCAAGCGTTCGGGAAAAGCTGCCGATGTGAACGACTCGGCCCGGTGAGAGACTCTTCAGCGGCTCAATCGGACGTCCGCGACGCCGGAACTCTCCGTCGTAATCGTCCTCTACAATGACGGCTGCGTTTTTCTCTGCCCATTCAATCAGTCGAACCCTGCGTTCATAACTGAGCACAGCTCCCGTTGGAAAATGCCGGGACGGAGTTGCGAAGAGGAGCCTCGCTTTCCAGTCGCGCGGAACAAGTCCATCGGCGTCCACATGCGCATAGAGAGGCCGTCCGCCTGCGAGACGAATCGCATTTCGCGTACCGGCGTATCCGGGATTTTCGAGAACAGCAGGGGCGCCGGTATCAAGCAGAAGATGGCAGATCGTTGCGATCGCCTGGATCGATCCGTTCACGATCGCAACTTCGTCTTCATGCACATTCAAGCCCGACCTTCGATTCAGATAAGATGCAACCGCCTGACGCAGAATCGGGAGGCCTGCAATCCCGTGCGGTTGATGAGGCGCGGGCGGTCGAAGCCGCGGCGAAGGACGCCGAGCG
>CAZUJO010000196.1:4470-7144 GCA_964619995.1 uncultured Leptospiraceae bacterium | reverse complement strand
GGTTCAGGTCCTGGTGGGAGCAATCCTGTGGAGGTTCAAGTCCTCTCCTGGGCATTTCCACAACGACGTTTCCGTCGCTCGCACGCTAGCTCAAGCAACGGCGCAGAGCCTGCACAATCCGGTGATCCGGATTCCGGTACGTGATGACAAGTGTATCGATCGGCCTCGTCGATGCAATCCGCAGATTGCGGAGAATCTCGCGGTCAACATCCGCGTCCGAGAATATCAACTCTTGCGGCGCAGCGCGAATCCGCGTTCCGAGAATTCCGCTCTGCAGATCCACGGCACGCAAGATGCAGATCCACGACTCCAGCCCGCGCATGGATTCATACGGAAGGATGCGCACCTCGCCCGGAAGCGCATCGCGCCCGGTCCTCTTTTCTTCCTGAAATACCCATGAAGGTAGACGGGCCGCTTCGAGAACCTCTTTCGTTCGGCGAATGGACCGATGATTAGGCTCCGCCACAAGAACATCGACGGCGGAAAGACCGGGCTCGGCCAGCAGACTCTTCCAGAAGGCAGAGTCCTCAACTTCTGAATCGGGCACGAATCGAATTTGACCCGTGTCTGGCATCGCGGCAGCATCGGTCCAATCCTCGCCAATCAGGCGCGAAAGCGCGCGATTGAACGCATGCAGCGCCGACTTTTGCCTGAGATTGACCTGCAGAGGCACAACCTGACGGCGGGAACGAGGAGCCAGATCGTCCCACAAAGGCGAATAACGTCTTGTTTTCTGATCCGGGCCCTGTGCAACGACAATCCTCTCGAAACCGCCGGCCATCCAGCGCAGGAAGTCGACCTCCAGTTCACTCCAGTCCTGGCCTTCATCAACCAGCAGAAAGTCCGCATTCAGGACTGGAAATATCTCCATCAGCAGCTCGCGCCATTCAGATCGGTCCGGGCCGTCCATTGCCGCGCGGAGAATGCGCGCCGTGAGGGCTTCGACCTCCTCGTAGGATGCATGCCTTGCCTCCTCCATCTCTTTGCGCTCACCTTCACTCGCCAGCGCTTCCGCAGCCTGGTAAAGAATGGCCGAGATGGTTCCAACCTCCAGCGGGAACTGACCGGTCGAGGAACGATACACGTCGAGCAGGCGGCGCACGTCGCAGGCGAGCGCAAGATTGAATGTCAGGAGCGATGCCGACTGTCCAAGTTCATCAATCTTGCGCGCGAGTGAAAGCAAGCGTGTGGTTTTTCCGGTACCGGCCTGGCCTTTGAACAACAACAACTGCTGTCCGAGCTTTTCGATATACTGGGTATTTTCCTGGATCCGGGTCCGCGTGAGCTGCTCGACGCGCGCCCTGTCCAGCCGCGCCGGTTTTTCCGGCTTCCATTGGAAACTCGCTTGGAGCGCACGATATGCGCGCAGTGCTTCGTCGCCTGTGCCAAACGAACTGATCATTGCGGAACGTTGCTGCGCGAGTCTTTCCGCAATCGCCTCCATAGTGAACTGTCCTTTGAGAATTGCGTTTGCCTGCACAATCGGATGATCCTGAGGAGATGGAGAGGCTGACGGCAGATAAAGAAGACGGTAGACGAAAGGCACATGCGCAAGACCGAACCTGTCCTTGTTCAGCGTAAGGTATCGGATCAGGGAATTCTGCGAATTCTTGAGCTGGCGCGACGCGTTAGACGGCATTGGTTTGTTTGGATAACGCACATGAAGGGCGCCATCCCGAATCTCGTAGTCCGCATGCTGCTTTACTTCAATCAGGAGAACTACATTGCGCATCCCATGCCGGAGCACATCTCTTTCTGCGCTGGTTTCCGGGGAAAGAACGGCCGCAAAAATGACGTCGCAATCCTGTACTGCGGATCCTGGAACCTGGAAATTGGCGAGAAGGAAGCCCTCCTCCACGTACGGCTCGAGTCGCTTGTGCATTTCCGCGAGGACCGGCTGGTCCTTCGGCTCCGCGCCGTCGAGGTTCCAGAGATGAAGCATATTCCCTTTTCGCCTGCTTGCCACTCGATCGGGCAGCCAGACATTCAAGAAGCTGCGGACATTGCGGCCCGATGCAAGCACAAAAGCCCGCCTGCGGTGCCGCCATGCAGAATCAAGCGGAAAGACGTTCCGACGGTCTGGATACGAGCAAGACCAGCAAAGGTATGAGAGCGTTCAGCAACTGAATCCAGATTAACGCGCTTTCCGAAATGAGACCCCTCTCACGAGCAATAAGTGAAGCCACAAGAATCAGATGAAGGAGAATGCCGCCTCCCACAGCCAGAATCAGATCCCGGAACGACAGCTTTGCCCGTGTGCGCAGGAAAGAAAGACCCCACACCGAAAAGGGTATGAAGAGACCGAGGCTTGTCGCAAGGCCAGGATTGTAGGCCCACGATCTTACTGCGGTTCCAATGTGAAGAATCCCGTTGACCAGTATCACGCCGATCAGCGTGGCTGTGATGATCGGCCTTCGCCCGCCCAGGAAGCCCGCCAGAAATCCCGCTATCCACACGGTTCCGGGATTCACCGCAAAAATAAACCAGGGGTCCGCCGGACACTGGCTCAGATTTTCAAATCCCAGGGTCCTGCACATCGCCGTCTGAAAGGCGTAGTGATTTCCGAGGAGGTCAATACCATGCTCCTCGAACTGATGAAGCATGTAAACTGGCAAGGGCATCCAGGCAATCAGGGCGACGCGACTCTCCCCGCTTCCATTGCGCAGAAACTGAA
>CAZUJO010000196.1:1803-4460 GCA_964619995.1 uncultured Leptospiraceae bacterium | reverse complement strand
CCGATGATCAGAACTCCAACAACAAGACCCGGCCAGGGCCACAGCAGTAGAATGTCATTCATTGTGTTTCTCATTCTCGCTCCGCTTTCAAACAGAACAACCCGCAGGTCAACCGAAGATCAGATGGCCGCTGCCCGCTTCTCCGGCGCGGCCTCAGACGGCCGCGTACTCGCCTCCCGGTAACCGTCTCCATACCTTCAGATCGGACGGATCAATTTGAAGGAAGTGCAGCCATTCATGATCGAGAAGCTGCCGCACGACCTCATGCGTTTGCACGATCTTTTCGATCGCATCGCGCGGAGCTTCCACGAATACACTCAACCGCACCGGCTCATGCGCGAAACGCTTTCCGTCGCTCACCGATTCAAATGGAAGCCCGACCCGCAGGTCGCCTCCATTCCCTTCAAACACTCCCATTTCGTTCACCAGATTGTGAAGAACCTTCGTTCCTGCGCCGTAGATTTCGTTCGCCACGGTTGATCCGTAGTACTGAAGATTGATCCAGTTGGTGACCACCATGGGTGCTGTCATGATCAGTTCCAGGGTTTTGTAATCCCTGTCGGAAGCATGATTGTAGTCATGCAGAAACGACCGGCTTCCAAGGTTTACGCCGCGCGTCCGCGCTCTGGGAGCGACGATGAAACAGGCATTTCCAGCGAGACCCCATTCAGGCCGGACCTCGGACCAGTTCTGGCTTCTTGCCTGGGAACCTGCATACGAGAGATTCGCGAACATCCCTTCTCTCTCCGCATTTGCCGCCTTCGCAGCGCGGACGAGAATTCCATGAATGGTTTTGAGGTCGTCGCTGTAGTTCTCCGGAACGGATTCTTCGTCGAGCACGAAGACTTCATCGGTTACGGTTTCGTGGATCGCTGCAACAAACCGCGTCTCATCCGGAATTCTGTAGCCGTGCTCAATGAGGCCTGCCCGAATTGCGGGATCGTTCAGCGTATCCGCCAGGTAACGCGCATTGATATCACCCGCGTGACCTCCGCACGCGCCGCAGTCGAGAGCAGAACCAAAGGCGTTGTTCGTGGTGACGCTGCCGTGGCCGACGATAAACACGAGTCTTCCGAATTTCGAGTGGAGTCCCATGTGTCTGAGCACTCCGGCCGCCCGCTGAACCCGTACTACCAGGTCTTCCGGTTTGCCGTCACCGGAGATCGTTTCGAGCGCAGGCCGATACCTCCGGTCATCGAACCGTACCGGGACCGATCTTCCTTTCAGTCTCTTCAGGAGAGACATGAGTGTTTTTCTCAGGATGTTTTCTATAGAAAGAATTCCGAAAAGCTCCACAAAGAGAAACGATGAGAGGGCCGCTTTGCGAAGGTTGCGAAAGTAGCTCATCACATAGATCTCGGTCTGCGGCGCCGCATCGGACTGAGCGGATTTTGTTTTCGCGCGTTCTCTGACCTCAAATGCAGGGGTCAGGAGCACGGGCAGCCGCAGTCCCTTTTCCTTTTCTTCGATGCGCTTGTACGCAAGCGGCACACCGAAAAATCCCGCAAAGCCGATGGTCTGGATTCTCGGATCCTGTGCTTCAATGTGCCGGCGAATTGTTTCCGATCTCACATCAATGCAGAACGCCATTTGCCAGAGAGATTCGGACTGACCGGGCTTGCGATCGAGCGCGCCTGCGACCTTATTCTGATAAGAAAGCTCGAGAGCATTCTGCCACACGAGCTGCATACGGAAAGAAATCTGGGATTCGCTTGCAGTCGTGTGCTTGAACGAATCCATCCACTGCTTCAGCGAAGCCGCTTTCCCGACCGTCTTGAACAGGCCGTAGTCGTAGGCAAGGCGCACGCACAGCAGATCCTGCGCAGTCGTCGGCCGTTCCGGCGCGTAACCAAGCATCTTTTGCCAGTCCACGTACTTGAAACGGCTCGCCCAACCGAGGATGCTTGCGACCAGCCGCTGCAGATAGAGAGTCCTCATCTCGTCCGATTCGAAGCCCATTTCCTGCAGCATCCAGCCCGCCGCGTGCGAAGCCTCCATGCCTTTCAAAGCGCCCATGGCAGACTTGAAACCGGATGCGCCGGCTGCGTCCATGGCCCGGTCGAACTGCATGGATTCCATCCAGGCATCCCAGAAAGAGGAATCCTTCCATGGGAAGGGGAAGATGGCCTGATCGTTGTCAAAATAAGCCGCTGCGAATTTTCCTGCCTCATTCGTAACGACCCGCTTCCAGTAAGAATCCAGATACTCCGCAAACGTTAGCCGCTCACCCGGACCGGTTCCGGC
This sequence comes from uncultured Leptospiraceae bacterium, assembly GCA_964619995.1. Lineage (GTDB taxonomy): Bacteria > Spirochaetota > Leptospiria > Leptospirales > Leptonemataceae > JAEUSB01. The sequence continues at coordinate 2,216 of CAZUJO010000196.1, read as the reverse complement.
ATTCTTCGATTGCTTTAAGAAACCTTCTACGGTGTCTGGAAGAGACTTGTCCTTTTCCCGCGCACGATCCATTGCAAGCTTGAGGGCCGCGGGCGTAATGGCGCCGTGCTCGAACTTTTCATTGTAGTATTCGAGCGGCATGAGCAGCCGCCTGTGCAACGCAGGCTCAAGGTCAGCAAGAACCTCTTGAAACGGTCTGTCGCGCAGGAACCAGAAGGGATTTACAGCGACTGTATTCTGCAGCGGCCACGACGGGGCTGCGATCTTCAGGCCCGCTTCTATCGACTGCTCTACGCTTTGATTCTTTTCCTGAGTGATCATTCTGTGCTCCTTTACGATTCGATTGTGCGACCGCGTAAGCTGTGCCTTGTTCTCTACCTTGCTCATGCTTTACCTGCCCCCGGGGATGCAAG
>CAZUJO010000196.1:0-1793 GCA_964619995.1 uncultured Leptospiraceae bacterium | reverse complement strand
AGTAGCCCCCGTTCCAGAAGTAGATGTAGATGGACTTCATCCAGGGGCGGTCCTGCCGCATCAGGATCGAGCAGAGGATCAGGGCTCCTGCGAAGATCGCATATGCGGAAAGGATTACAGGCACAGAGATTCCGGCGGCATCCGTCGGAGCAATCAGCCCGGCCAGCTGCAGCCCGATTGCATGCTCGATCAGGATGTATGCTGCGAGCGAGACAGACAAACCGGCTGCCGCAAGAAACGCAACCCGAACGAACGGAAACGGCCCGGAGCTGACGCTTCCCAAATTCTGAAAGAGACCGGCCTGAAGAACCGCGGCGTACGTGAAATAGGCTGCGAACTTTCCGGATTCATATGCAAGTCCGGCCCAGATGAGAATCAGGCCGACTAACGTTGCCGCAGCGAGAGACGCTGTGGACTGCGGCTTCAACTTCAGCCCGATTTTCCTGGACTCTTCTACCAGCTTTCCCGTGGCGAGAAAGGCGTGAGCTTTATAGAAGCTGTGCGCGAAAATATGAAACAACGCGAGACTGAAAGCGCCCAGCCCGCATCCGAACATCATCATGCCCATCTGGCTGATCGTTGAGTAAGCCAGCTTCTTTTTGATATCGTTCTGCGCGGCCATCGCAAGAGCTCCGAACGCGGCCGTGATGCTTCCAACGATCGTCAGGAGCCACAATGCTTCGCGCGCATATTCGAGCATGGGACTCATGCGAATGATCAGAAATCCTCCAGCATTGATGATACCCGCGTGCATGAGCGCCGAGACAGGCGTCGGGGTTTCCATGGTTTCCGGAAGCCAGAAGTGAAACGGAAACTGTGCCGATTTCGTCATGGCTCCCGCAACAAACAGGATACCGGCCGCCGAGTATTCCATCGAATGTTCCGATGCAAGCTGCCTTGCATGCGCGAAGATTTCCTCGAACTCGAATGTCCCTGTCATCCGGTACAGAACTGCAATTCCGGCCAGGAGACAAACGTCCCCGATTCTGCTGATGATGAACTTCTTCTTCGCAGCGAGCACTGCCTGCGGCCGTTCGCGATAGTACACAAGCAGCTTGTGTAGACTGAAGCTCACCGCCAGCCACATCACAAACAGCATAAGCAGGTTGCTGGATAAGATCAACAGCGCAACGGCGCAAACCGTGAGCAGAAGATAGCCCTGAAAGTAGCCTTTTCTCTCCTGTCCCTCTAGATAGCGGACCGAGTAGCGTCCAATGACAGCTCCGAGAAGCGATGCCATCACGAAGAGAAGCGACGAAAGCCCGTCGATACGGAGCGCAAACTTTGCAGTCATTCCGGCAAGCGGCAGCTGCGCAATTTCAAGAATTACGGTCCCGCGGGTCAGACTCAAACCGAGCAAACCAAGCGAACCTGCAAACAATCCCCAAAGACAAATCTGGATCACGGTCGATCCGGCAGACCCTTTCATCTGGAACCTCCTGAGCTGGAACCAGAAAAATATACGATCTATAATTCGTCAATCCTGAATCGTGAAATTTGTTACACGATCCAGGCTTTGGATTTTACCCGGGCAATCAACCCCGGGGTTTTTGCGAGCCGTAGGTTTTCATTCGCTCCCAGAACTGCTGGCGCCATGCAAGTTCAACGTCGGGAATCAGGGACTTTGGCACGCCGCGATGGGTCAGGACGAGCTCTGTTCCGCCGCCGGGAGTCGGCTTTAGATCAAAGGTCGCCATGGAAAAGATGCCTTCTGGAAAATCGGATCGCCTCCAGGCCTGCACGACACGCTTCCCGGGAACCAGGTCGACCACGATCCCGCGGACCGTTCCCGA
>CAZUJO010000195.1:0-7162 GCA_964619995.1 uncultured Leptospiraceae bacterium | reverse complement strand
GAGATCTCCATAGGTTAGTTCAAACGGAGTCAATTCCCGCCTGACGTTCGGAGCGGAGCATGAAGGGAAAAAAAGAATCAGTCCCGCAAAGGCTGCCATCCTCACGGCAGTCCGCAGTGCAAGGATCGCGGCCAGCCCGGACCTCTTACACGAGGGACTGTTTTTTGGTTGCCCTGGGCCTGGTTTCTTCCACTCTGCATCCAACAAAAACTGACGAGGTCCTCCCTTGAAATCACGGCTCATGCTGCTTCTCGTTCCCTTATTTGCGAATTGCTACACCAGCTACAGCACTCCCGGTGGATCGCTCTATCAGAATGCCACAATGAACCGCGATGTTCCGCAGGCAACTACGGTTGGCGGACGCACCGGCGAATCATGCGTTTCCGCTTTCTTCTCTCTCATTTCATCCGGCGACGCCAGCATCAAAGCGGCCGCGGCCATGGGCGGGATTACGACTGTGAAGACAGTCGACTACCGCGTGGAAAGCATGCTCGGAAGCATGTACGTAAAGACCTGCACAATAGCCAACGGCGATTGATCCCGCGCGCATTTGCGCTTCTGCCATCGCTTGTTCTTTTCGCATTCAGCTCCTGTCATGTAGACAGGAGCGCTGAATTGCCGGACGCCGGGCCTCTCAAATGCTCCGGCCGCGCTTACTTCATCAATGACATATGCGAAGACGAGCGCAGCGATCTTGACTGGGCGAAGGCCTATTCCGAATATCCTCGCGCTCGAGACCTCAGTCGCAGCGTCCTTGAAAAAATCGCAGCGGAGCACGGCGCGGACAGAGCGGCCGCGCTCTTCTACGAGCGCACGATTCGCGAGCCGGCAAACGCTGCCCTCATTGATTTCATAGATCGAACCGAACCAGATCTGCGCAAACGCCGGCCCGACTACTCGGACGAAGGGGTTCTTCTCGCAGTCGTGCCCGGCATGTTCTGGCAGGACAATCCGGAGATCGGCGCTTCCGGCGAAGAACTGCGTCAGCTTGCAGCGGAACTGGGAATCCGTTCCTCGATCGTGCCCGTGGAACAGACTGGCTCGGTTGAAGCGAATGGCAGAGACATCTGTGATTTTCTCGATCAGCAAAAAGAGGCGCGAAGCATCATCGTTGCATCCGTAAGCAAAGGCGGCGGCGATGTGAAGACGGCCCTGAAGATGTGTCCTTCGGGCCCGGGCATGCGCAAGGTGCGCGCCTGGTTTAACATCGCGGGGATTACGCACGGAAGCCATCTCGTAAACGAAATTGAGGAGACACTCGCTTACAAAGCCGAAGCCCGCGCTTACTTCTGCTGGAAGGGTTACAACTGGGATGGACTCGTTTCCATGCGCGCAGAACAGGGCGCGCCCCTGGAATTCGATCTTCGCGTTCCCGATCACATCACCGTCGTGAATATCGCGGCTGTGCCTCTATCGCGTCACGTAACGCCGCGCGCGCGGCCCTACTACCGGCAGCTGATGCAGTACGGTCCGAATGACGGGATTTCTCTTCTTGCAGACAGTTCTATTCCGGGAGGCGTCACGTATCCTGCATTTCGCAACGACCATTATTTCCGCGCGCCCATGTCCGCGCAGAGGATGCAGGCCTTTCTGGTCTATATCATGTCGAAACGGTTTCAGCCGTCGTCGAATTCCGTGAAGTCGCTGTCTCCGTAATCTTTCTTGATGAGGTCGAAGAATCTTCGGCTCGATAGAATTACGCCGCTCTTGATGCTGATGCCCTGAGGCCTTGCGTGGTTGATGACCTGCTCGATCAATTTCTGAATGCCGAGATCCATCGTCAGTCTGTAGTCATCCCAGTTGATTTCAAAATCAAACGGCGCTGGATTTTTGTCGTGCTGCGATCCGGAGATCTGTCCTTCGATGAGAGTCTTGCCTGTCACCGCATCGCGCGTATGCGCAAGCTCGAGATAGAAGCGGCTGCCGAAGAACGGCACACCCTTCATGCTCGTAATATCGCCGAGCGTTCCTTCCATAACCAGCCATCCGCTCTTCGGGCTCGACCTGACTTCCAGGGTTCCGTCGCCGAGCAGAGCCTTGCCCTGCGCAAGCGTGAAGAGAACCTGCGCGGGCACGCCCACATCCAGGTGTCCGTTCTTCACAGAGATTCGTTTCAGCTCCATTTCATAGCGCGGCGTGCGCGTCTCATCTGTTACCTTGATTCTGCCGTTCATGATTCGGCCGCGGTGAATCAGAAATCGTCCCGGCGCGGGCAGATACTTGTTTTTCTCACGCGAGTCCTGGCGGTTCACATACTCGAGAACAGGGTGAAGAAGGCGCAGTCTCCACAGCACCAATCGGCCGCGCAGAAGATCGAGCGGCGAAATCCAGAACTGGATCAAATCGACTTCAAGGTAGACGCGGTCCCGCTTCTCTCCGCCGCGCAGCATCAGAGAGAAGTTGCGCGCGCGAAAGTAAAAGAGCGGAAAGATCCAGCCTGGACCGCGAAAGTCGATATGAAACTGACCCGGGGCGACACGATTGAGCGCCGGCTTCAACAAAAGCATCAGGATCGAGTGCACGACGATGACTGTGATGCCGGCCCACAGGAGCATGGATTTATGTCTCATTCCGCCGTCTGGCTGTCAATTCGGGCTTGATCGAAGCGGCCAAAAACGCACGTTCGGTCGTGGCCAAACTTCCCTACCATCCAGGCAAAACATACCTTCCGTCGCGCATTGTAAGCTTCATGGGGCAGTATGTGATGCGTCTGTTCTTCAAGATCACGATTGAAGGAAAGGAGAACCTGCCTTCAACGGGTCCGCTTCTGCTTCTCGCCAAGCATCAAAGAAACGAAGACATTCCACTGGGCCTGGGCGCAATCTGTGCCGCAAATCCGCGGCGTGACCACTGGTGCGTCATGAAACATTCGCTGGCCGCGCCTCATTTCTTCGGCTTCTTCATGAAATGCGGCGGCATTCCGATCGACCGAAAGGATCCGCAGAAGAGCAAAGGCTATCTGCTCTTCGCCCGCCACAAACTGCATGACGGGCAGGTCGTTGTCATTTTCCCGGAGCAGACCTTTTTTCCGAATAAGATGGGCCGCGGCAAGGTTCCCGGCTTCCGCTTCGTGGCCGGCCGCCCTGAGACACCCATACAGGTCGGGTGCGTGGGGTTTACGTACCGCAAAGGGATTTTGCGGGGAGAGGTTACGATTCGGATTGGAAAGACTACGCCTTACACGAAGCACGACGATGCGGAGCATTTCCTGCACGACCGTATGCTTGAAGTTGCTGAATTGAGCCGGCTGCACTATCCGCATCCGCGGCCCGCAGGCAGAAAGGCCGGCGGGCCCGAAGCGGAAGAAGAGGAAGAGAATTAGCGAAGCAGGGACTCGAACCCCGGACCTGTGGATTATGATTCCATTGCTCTAACCAGCTGAGCTACTTCGCCGACAAAAAAGGCCCTTTCGGGCCTGTACTTAGCGCGGACAGGATTTGAACCTGTGACCTTTGGGTTATGAGCCCAACGAGCTACCAACTGCTCTACCGCGCGGTGTTAGGGACAAATTTCGAAAATCCCCCTATTCTGTCCATCATTTTTAGGTCTTGACCCGAGAAAGGCCGTAGATAAACCTTATCCGCCATGTCTTTCAATCTGCCGGACGAAATTCAGCATTACGAAAAGAAGATCTACGATCAGCGACAGCTCATCGAGATCTCCCGCGCGCTGAATTCAACACTGGATTACAATTATCTGATTCAGGCCATTCTTGATATTTGTCTGGCACAGGTGCAGACCATGCAGGCTGCCCTGTTTCTCACGCCGGAAATGGATTCCGATTTCATTGGTCCTGTGGACGGCTACCGCGGTTTCGTCCTGTCGCGCTCGGAAGAGGAGTATCGAATTCCCGTTCAGTCCACGCTCGTGCAGCTCCTTGAGACCACGAACAAGTCCTTGAAGCTCGCCGATCTCGATGAGCACATCGCATCGGTTCCTCCTGTTCCTGCCATGCGCGAAATCGGCGTTGAACTCCTGGTTCCGCTGAAAGCGAAAGGCAAGGTAATCGGCCTCATTCTGCTCGGCGAAAAGGCAGTCGGCGGCGATTATCCGGACAACGAAAAAAGCTTCCTGTTCGATCTGGCCAGCCTCGGCGGTATCGCGGTTGAGAATGCGCGTTTGTACGAACGCGCCACCGTCGACATGATGACGAGCCTGAAAAACCATGCATACTTCCAGAGCCGCTTCCGCGAAGAGAGAGAAAAGGCGCTGAAGCGCCGGCTCCCGCTCGCGCTCCTGCTTACAGACGTGGATAAGTTTAAAAACTTTAACGATACGCACGGTCACCAGGCCGGCGACGAAGTGCTCAAGGCAGTTGCCCGCGTTCTCATTGATTCAGCGCGCCGCACAGACTTCGCGGCCCGCTACGGCGGCGAGGAATTCTGCCTCGTGATGCCGGGCGCCGATGAAAAGACAGCCGTTGCGATGGGCGAGCACATCCGCCAGACCGTGGAAGCCATGACCGTGAATCACGAGGGGAAGGAAATGAAGGTCACAATGTCCATCGGGGTGTCTTCTTTTGATCCTGAACTCGACGCGCGCAGCAATAAGACCATGATTGAGCGTTCCGACAAGGCTCTCTATGCCTGCAAACACGGCGGCCGAAACCAGGTCCGGGCCTACAGCCGGGATATGGGCTGATCCGATACTCTAATATATAGAAAAAAAGGACCGCTGGGTCCCGGCACGAATGAACGTCCACGGAGGGATGTTATGCCGAAGCTGCTTGAACTGGAACGACTTGCGGCGCAGATCGACCCGGATCTGGACTGCGTCGTTGAATATAAGAAAGAAGACGAACGGACAGGAATTCTGTTCCGAGACTGCCGGATCGACTATACTGCCTGCAGCAGCCAGACCTGTATTAAGAAGCTGATTTGACGATTCGCGGCGCGCGGTCTGGAACTACCGAAGGTGGGACTTGAACCCACAAGGGATTGCTCCCGGTGGATTTTGAATCCACTGTGTCTACCAATTCCACCACTTCGGCGTTGAGATAGCGTTCCAGGAAGCCTTTCCCTGTAAACCATTTTGCAATCCTGATATGTTCTTGATTTCATATGTTCTTGATTTTTCGCGATGAGCTTTCGCCCGAAACGGCGCTCCTTGAATACGAATCACGCCACGCGCGCGCGAGACGAATCGGCCCGGGCCAGCCAGTCTTTCTCGGCGACGGGAAAGGGCGCCGCGCCGCCGGACGCCTCTTGAACGAGCGTTCCGCATCGTTTGATCTTTCGCACGTGGAAAGCGTTTCAGAGCCCTCGCGCATTCTCTGCTGCGCGATTCCGGAGCCTTCGCGATTGGACTGGCTTCTGCAGAAGGCAACAGAGCTCGGCATGACTGAGTTTGTTCCCGTTCAATTTGCGCGATCGGAAAAGCGGTCGATCCGGATGGACCGCGCCAGGAAGATTGTGGAAGAAGCAGCATCGCAGTCGCGCCGTTTTATCCTGCCGAAGATCCACGAGCCCGCAGCGCTCGGCGATGCGGTTTCATTCTGTGATCCGTCGAGCACATACCTGCTTCATCCGGTGGCAGAGCATATGCTGTCTGCGCCGACGGGGCCGGCCGCGTTCATCGTTGGGCCGGAAGGCGGCTTCTCGTCCGAAGAGCTCAGTGTCCTCGCCCGCTTTCACAAAGTCCGCCTGTCTCACTCTATCCTGCGTGTTGAGACCGCTGCGATCTGCGCCCTTTCGCGCTCGATCGTGTAGCCTGTTCTGGAAATCATGCTGCTATGAATTCAAATTCATCCGGCCTTCCTGCATTCATCCTTGCATCCGCTTCGCCCGCACGGCGCAAACTCCTTTCATCTGCCGGCATCGCGCATTCAGCGATCGCAAGCCATTTTGATGAGGACTCTATCTCGGGTCTTGTTCCCGAGGAATTCGTTCAGACACTGGCTGAGAAAAAGGCGGAGTCTGTTTATGATCTGGGCGCTTCTGCGTTTCGGATTGAGCATCGAGAGCGATCTCTCTTGATCCTCGGTTGTGATTCCGTTCTGGTGCTCGACGGCGAAATTCACGGCAAGCCGCGGACGCGCGAAGAAGCCGTTGCGCGCTGGAAGAAGATGCGCGGTAAGAAGGGGCGACTTCTGACGGGCCATGCGCTCTTTCACTGCGTTCCTTCATCGAAACCGCCCTCTCCGGACAGCACGCATTCGACGGCGTACGAATGCCGGCGCATCATCCGTCTGCGAGAGACGTTGGTTTCGTTCGCGCGGCCGACCGACCCGGAAATTGAAGCGTATGTGGATTCAGGTGAAGCCATGCGCTGTGCTGGAGCTTTCGCACTCGAGGGACAGGGCGGACTTTTTGTTGAAGGAATCGAAGGCTGTCATTCCAACGTCATAGGGCTCAGCCTTCCTCTCCTGCGCGAGATGATGCAGGAGCTGGGAATCTCCGCCGTCGGTTATTGGAGTCAACCATGAAGGATTCAAAACATTTTGAAACGCTCGCCGTCCGCACACAGGACCGCACGGAGTTTCGCGAACACTCGGCTCCGATCTTCATGACCTCAAGCTTCGTATTCGAAGATGCAGAGCAGGCGCGGGCTCTGTTCGCGGATGAAATCGAGGGGAACATCTACAGCCGCTTCTCGAACCCAAACACAAGCGAATTCATTCAGAAAGTTTGCAAAATGGAAGGCGCTGAAGACGGCATCGCGACCGCTTCCGGCATGTCGGCGATCTTTACGAGCATCATGCCGTTTCTGAATACGGGCGACCACATTGTCGTTTCGCGGGCTGTTTTCGGTTCCACGCATCAGATCGTTACGCAGATCCTGCCGCGCTGGGGAATCGAACATACCTACGTCGATGCATCGGACCGCGCCGGCTGGGAAAAGGCGTTTCGCAAGAATACGAAGATGGTCTTCATTGAAACTCCTTCAAATCCCGGACTTGAGCTGATTGACCTTGCCCATCTTTCGGCTTTGTGTAAAGCGAATCACGTTCTTTTGAACGTGGACAACTGCTTCGCCACCCCCTATCTGCAGCGCCCCATTGAATTTGGCGCCGACCTCGTAATGCATTCGGCGACCAAGTTCATGGACGGGCAGGGCCGAACGATCGGCGGCGTCATTGTCGGGAGCAAATCACTGATCCAGAAGGTCCGTTTCTTCGCACGACACACGGGTCCGGCCATGTCGCCCTTCAACGCGTGGATTC
>CAZUJO010000194.1:4028-7171 GCA_964619995.1 uncultured Leptospiraceae bacterium | reverse complement strand
TCCCGCATCATGGTCCAGCATTCGAAACAACGCATGACGGTGTTTGAGCGGATCAAGGTCCTCACCGACAGCGAACCAAACATCCTGTTTCAGAACTGGGGCCGCGAACTCGACGGCGCCGGACTTGTAACGGGGATCCTGCGCATTGGAAACCGCGACGTTGCTCTCTATGGACACGACTTTACAAACCGCGCCGGATCGATGGATGCAACGAACGGCGCCAAGCTCGCTCGCTTGATCTACCTGGCCGGCGAACAGGGAATCCCGCTCATCGGCCTGAACGACTCGGCGGGAGCGTATGTGCCGGCCGGTGTGGGCGGTCTCGACGGCTATTCAGAAGCATTCTGCGCGCTGCGCAAGATCTCAGGCGTTGTGCCCAGCATCATGGTGATGTTCGGATTCAACGCGGGCGGCGGATCGTACCTGCCGCGCCAGGGATCGTTCATGATCCAGCCTGCAAATACCTTCTTTGGTCTGACCGGACCGAACGTAGTAAAAGACGTGCTTGGCGAAGAAGTCACTCCGGATCAACTCGGCGGACCTTCCGTGCACGGCCAGAGCGGTGTGGTCGATCTCGTAGCGCAGGATGAACTGGGCGCGCTTCGCAAAGCGCTGCGCCTTCTCGCATATCTGCCGGACAACAACCACAGCTTCGCTCCGTTTCACGATACGGGCGACCCGATCGACCGCAAGACGATTGAGGAAGACATTCTCCTTCGCCGCACGTTCGCTTCGCCTTCCGGTTTCAACACGCCGTTTGATATTACGCTGCTCATTCAGCAGATTGTCGATCACGGCGAATACTTTGAACTGCAGCCGCAGCGCGCGGGCAACCTCGTGACTTGCTTCGGACGAGTCGGCGGACACGTCGTTGGATTTCTTGCCAACAACTCCGCAGTCGCATCGGGTCAGATCGACATTCATGCGGCCTACAAAGGCGCACGTTTCATCCGCTTCTGCAACCTCTACAACATTCCTGTCATCTTCCTCGAAGACACGACCGGATTCCTGCCGGGCCGCGAACAGGAAGCGGGCGGGATCGTGCTCGCCGGCCGGGCGCTGCTCGATTCGATCATCGACCTTCGCGTGCCGCGCCTGCTCTTGATTGTTCGAAATGCATTCGGCGGCGCGTATGCTTCGTGGAACTCGTACCACACCGGCGCCGATATGGTGTTCGCATTCCCCGGAGCCCGCGTGGCCGTGATGGGACCAGCCGGACGCGAGTACATCTACAAAGATGAACTGCAGAAGGCGCGCGCGAAATACCAGGAAGCCGTAAAAGCCGGACGCGAAGAAGAAGGCAGAGCGGAGATGAACCGGGTCATCGCTGAGATGAATGCGCGTTACGAATCCGAGCTCATGAACCCGAAAGAAGCCCTGGCGCTGGGCTCGATTTCGCGCATTGTAATGCCGGGAGATTCAAGACGCGTTCTGGGCGAAGCGCTGAACTTCTATATGCGTAGATACAAGCCCACAGCCCTGTCTGAACCGCAGCGCGAATTCCATTGAGATGCGCCCCGCGCAGGCGCAAACTTCGCGCGGCGCGGGTCCTCAGGGCAGCCTTTACAGGGTAGAACCAAATGGGATTGCACAAAGGCTTCGAAACGCTTGACGCAGCCGACCGCAAAGAGTGGCGCAAGTGGCTGTCGAAGAACCACTCCCGCGAACAAAGTGTCTGGCTGATCATCCATAGTAAGAAGAGCCCGACTCGCAGTGTTACCCATGTCGAGGCGCTTGAGGAAGCTCTCTGCTTTGGATGGATTGACAGCCGGCCGAGCAAACGCGACGCAAACAGTCATTTTCTCCTGTTCTCGAAACGAAATCCTGAAAGCAAATGGAGCACGCGCAACAGGCAGATTGTGGAGCGCCTGCTCGAAGCGGGCAGGATGGCACCTCCGGGCCTGCGGGCTGTGAGCCTTGCGAAAAAAAGCGGAACGTGGGATGCGCTCACAAAAGTGGACGCAGGAAAACCGCCGACAGACCTGACTGCAGCTCTGCGCAAGAACCCTGATGCTCAAACGTTTTTCAACGCGTTCCCAAAATCATCAAAGAAGATCATACTGGAATGGATCGAAAATGCAAAACGCCCTGAAACCCGGAAAAAGAGAATCGCCGAAACCGTGCAGCTGGCCGCTCAGAATATTCGTGCGAATCACTATCGCCAGCCGAAAAAATCGGGCGTCCGCGGCTGACACGTTCGCTGCGTGAAATTTCTCAGGCCCTCTTTGAGGCCTCAGCCTTTCTGCGCTCTGCGATCTCGCGCAGATGATCTGCGAATGCCGGATAACGTGCGAGAATGAATTCCAGATCGCGCCGCTTGAGCACATACAGGTCGCAGTATCCGCGGGCACGCGCGCTGGCATTGCGTTCCGTCTGATAAATCACAGCCATCTCTCCCAGGAAGCTCCCTTCGCCTAATTCTGTGAAGACCTGTTTGCCGTCGCGGGAAACAATCTCCACGGCCCCCGAGCTCACGATGTACATACAGTCGCCCATTTCGCCTTCGCGTATGATGTACGATCCGGGAATATAAGCGGCCGGGCGGAGCGCCATGACGACGTCACGCAGGAGCGCATCGGATGCGCCCCGGAAGAACGGAACTTTTTCAATTAAATCTCTCCGCATTGCGAGGGCTATTTCGACCCGCAGGGATTCCGGCAGATCCGACAGCATCTGGCCTTCGTCCTGGCCCATGCGGCTTTCCCAGATGTGATCGTAGTAGGCAAGAACCTGCTGGCGCAGGTCGGTCGGAATGGAGCGGTAGCGCAGAAATGCCGTGACCTCTTCCAGCTTCTTGAAGTAATTCGCCCGGACGATATCGCGGTTCGCAAGAAAACTCGCAAGGTTGCCGACGACAAAACCGAAGCTGCCGACCCCGATCATCATCAGTCCAAGCGCGAAGATTCTCTGCGCATTGTTTTGCGGGGTGATATCGCCGTATCCCACGCTCGCAAGGGTGGTCACCGTAAAGTAGAGCGCTTTGATGTAGATCGTAACGGGATCAGTCTCATCGGTGATGCCGTCGAGAAGGATCCAGCCGCATGCAAGCATGTGTGTAACCAGCGTAATCAGAAGAACAAAGTAGCCCAGGCGAAAGAGCCCTGGATTGAGAGAATGCTTCCTCTGAAATTCTGCAAACACCT
>CAZUJO010000194.1:0-4018 GCA_964619995.1 uncultured Leptospiraceae bacterium | reverse complement strand
TCGACGCCCAGCTCGCGCAGGGGCGGATATTGCACCTCGTTCATGCGCGTGAGCTTCAGCAGTCTGTGAATCTGAAGAAAACGGAGCACCCGCACGAGCTGGGTAATCTCCGCGGCGTCCGTGTGATGAATCAGAAAGATCGGCAGGGCCGCGATCAAATCGAGGACGAACCAGGTGCGCAGATAGTGGCGCGCCACCTCAGTGCGGTCCATGATGATGTGATTGTCGCGCCGGTAGCCCGTCAGGAAGTGCAGGACAATGTCGACTGAAAAGGATACGGAAACCAGACCCTCAAACCACAGAAGAGACGCGCGAAAGGGCACGTGCAGCGCGATTTGCAGAGGCACAATCAGCGCGCAGGAAATGGTGAGAAGGAGCATGTAGAGATCCCAGTATTCTTTGCCCCTGCTGTCTGGATGAATCATAACTCGGACGAACCATGCGACGTGCGCGCCTCATGGCAATCGCAATCAGATGCGGCTTGACGGCGTTCTGACGCAGAGAATGATCCCGACATGGAGTCCTTCCTCGCCACAAAGTGGAAATTCCGAGTTTCCCTGGGCTTCTTGATCTTCGCCGCGGCCCTCGCATGGGCCAGCGTCGATCTCATCATCCTTGCGCAATATTCCAAAAGCGGCCGGGGCCCGGATGATCTGGTCCAGCTCATCCACCGGATGAATCTGATCTTTGGGCTGCTCCTGGCTGTTTTGATCATCGCCGCAGTTTTTGTTTTTCGTCCTCTCGTTCTTGGCCTCGGAAAGAAGCACAGAATTCTCGAAAGCCTGGAATCCCGGTCACGCGCCGTGGTAGAATCGGCAGCGGACGGAATCCTTTCCTTCGACGAGCACGGAATCATCGAGTCGTTTAATCCTGCGGCAGAGAAATTGTTTTCCTGCAGAGCATCGGAAGTAATCGGCAAGAGCATTCAAACGATCATACCCGGGTACCGGGGCGTCCTCGAAGTATTGCAGCCCGAAACGGTTGAATCGCGCATAACGGGTGTCGAGCGCGAAATGGTCGGCCACAGGTGGGACGGATCGACCTTCGATATGGATCTGACTGTGAGCGAGCTCATCGTAGACGATAAGAAGCTGACCATGGCCATCATCCGCGATGTGTCGGCCCGCATGCGGGCAGAAAAGCAGCTGCGCGAAAGCGAGGAGCGCCTTCGCCTTATTGTGGAGCATTCGCCCGACGCAATCGCCATTCATTCGGGCGGCATCATTCTGTTCGTAAACGCGAAAGCAGTCGATCTCCTCGGAGCGTCTTCGCCGGAAGAACTGCAGGGAAGACCGATTCTTGACTTTGTCCAGCCCGACCAGCGCAAGACTGTGATGGAACGAGTGCAGCGAATGGTGGCGCATAACGTGAACGTTCCCATGGTCGAAGAGCGATTTGTAAGACTGGACGGCCGGACCGTGGATGTCGAGGTCGTGGCCATTCCCTTTACATTCATGGGCAAGCCAACCATTCAGGTGGTTGCGCGCGATATCTCGCGCCGCAAGGCCGCGGATGCAGAAATTAGAAAATCGCTGAAAGAAAAGGAAGTGCTGCTGAAAGAAATCCACCATCGGGTGAAGAACAATCTGCAGGTAATCATCAGCCTCCTGGATTTACAAAGCGACAAGGTCGCGGATCGAATCGCTCTTGAAGCGCTGCGCGAGTGTCAGAACCGCGTGAAGTCGATCTCCTTGATTCACGAGCGGCTTTACCAGTCTCGCGATCTCGCGCACGTCGATTTTCCGGAATACATCAGCATGCTCATGGACAACCTTCTGCGCTCCTACGGCGTCTCGGGCGACCGGGTACGAATGAAGATCGACGTGATGGATGTGCAAATGGGACTCGATACCGCCATTCCCTGCGGGTTGATCATTCATGAACTCGTCTCCAACGCCCTCAAACACGCGTTTCCGGGCGGCCGAAGCGGAGAGATCCGCGTGGGACTGTATGCGGACGGGGACCGGAACTTCCTCGTGGTTTCGGACAACGGAGCCGGTTTCCGGGGAGTGACTGATTTTCGCACGGTGTCCTCTCTCGGGCTCCAGCTCGTAGATACATTGACGTCGCAGATCAACGGAAATATCGATTTTCATACAAACGGCGGAACGGAGTTTATCATTTCCTTCCAGCAGGCCTGAGTGGAATTAACGTGAGGATACTATGAAAGAATCCAGAATACTCATTGTGGAAGACGAAAGCATCGTCGCTTTGAATCTGCAGACGCGCCTGAAGAGCCTTGGTTATCAGGTCGCAGGGATGGCGGCATCCGGCGAAGAAGCTGTGAAGAAGTGCGGTGAAACAATGCCGGACCTGGTGCTCATGGACATCATGCTCAAAGGCGAGATGGACGGCGTTGCGGCAGCAGATCAGATCCGGGAAAAATACCACGTGCCCGTCGTTTACCTTACGGCATACGCAGACGAAGTGACTCTGGAACGCGCAAAAGTAACCGAGCCCTTCGGCTATATGCTGAAACCCTTCGAAGTAAAAGAAATCCGCACGACTGTGGAGATTGCCCTGTACAAGTCGAAGATGGAGCGGCTGCTCCAGGAAAGCGAAGAGCGGTACGCCCTGGCTGTAAACGGCGCGAATGACGGCATCTGGGACTGGGACCTTGTAAACAATACGATTTACTATTCGCCGCGCTGGAAAGCGATCCTTGGATGCACGGATGTCGAGATTGGCAACTCTCCCGACGAATGGTTCTCCCGCGTTCATCCTGAAGAACGGCCGTCGCTCGACATGGCGCTGGAGCGCCATCTGAACGGCGTAACCCCTCATCTTGAGGCGGAATTTCGCATGCTTGCGAAGAACGGACAGCACCGATGGGTGTTCGTGCGCGGCCTCGCCGTGCGCGGGACCGGGGGAAAGCCGGTTCGCATGGCCGGCTCGCTCGCCGACATCACGCGCAGACGTCAGGCAGAAGAGAAGCTTCTGCGCATGACGGAGCACGACCCCATGACAGACCTCCTCACCGAGGCTTCCTTCCTGGAGCACCTTTATGCCGCAGCGCACTCGGATCGCGAATATACCGTTATGCGGCTTTCGGTAGTCGATTTTGAGAAGACCTACCGCGAAAAAGGCCCGACCGCCGCGCACAACACGGCCTTTGAGGCAGCCAAATCCATTCAAAGCCGGATCCCGCAGGGGCAGTGCGCCCGCCTCTACGGCGGAGAATTTGCCGCCCTCCTCGCTGACGCCGATCCGGTGCGCGCGAAACTGCTTCTGACTGAAATCGCCGCGGACCTGGAAAAACACGGGATTGCAAACCGCTCCGGATTTGCGCTTCTGCGGCCGGGCGGAGATTACGAACAGTCTCTGTCAGAAGCGGCGCGCTTCGCCTGACAGCGCCTCGAGAATTGCAGATTTAACCAGGTCCGGGCGCGCCCACGGAATGAAGTGGTTGAGACCCGGAACGAGGGTTATGCGCGATGCGGGGAGATGCTTTGCGATGAAGTCCGCGTTCCCCGGCGGAACCAGATCATCCTGGTCGCCCTGGATGACCCAGACCCGCGACCGAATCGTGGGGTACAGCGGCAGCATTTTCGTTAACTCACCTGCAAGCGGCAGGATCTCCTGATTTGTGACATCGATGGCCTGAGGAATCGCCGCGCGCACGGCCCGATAGTCCGCCGCATTCTGGTACCAGTGAACGGTCTCAAGCTGCGGGTCCACGCTCGCAGCCAGAAAGACGAGCGAATCGATTTCGTCCGGCGCAAGCATCGCGATGCGCGCGATTACAGGTCCGCCGAAGGAGTGCCCGACAAGGATCAGGCGGCCGCGCCGTTCGCGCCGGATTCCGTCCAGGATCAATGCCGCCTGACGTTCCAGGAGGAGTTCGGGGACTCCTGGATCCGAAAGACCGAAGCCCGGACGGTCAAACGAAATCAAACGGGCCCGCGAAAGAAGATCATCGTCCAGCAAGAAAGCCGCGAAGGCATCCCAGCTTCCAGGAGATCCGTGCACGAATACGACCGTATCGGGTCCCTCCCCCGCTCTGACGTAGTGCATGCGG
>CAZUJO010000193.1:0-7172 GCA_964619995.1 uncultured Leptospiraceae bacterium | reverse complement strand
GTGAGAACGACTCCGTCTTCGCGCGCTTCGCGCACAACGCAGAAGCCCTGTTGTCCCGGCCGCATTGTGCACCGGCGCGGGCACAGATCGCACATGAATCGCCCGTCCGCTTCCCTGTGCCAGTGTCGGGCCGCACGCGTGAATTCTTCTGCGTTCATGATGCGCTCCCTCGGGTTTCGCTGACTTTTGTGACCTCGAAAATTTCGAGTTCGAAAGGTTCGCCAGGTTCTATGCCCGCCTTCTTCTTTGCGATGTCCATCTGCATGACCGGCGTGGTTACTTCGGGAATGTCGGGCAGAAGGACTCCGCGTTTTCTGCCGCTTGTTACAATGATGCCGTACTTTCTCGGATCGAGTTCTCCTGCAGAGGCAGGCCGCGGCCTGTGTAAAATTGAAATTTCAATGTCAGTCTTTGGCAGCTCGCGCGTTTCAAGCGGAGGAAATCGAGGATCGCGTTTTGCGGAAGACACAGCCATGCGTTGAATCAAGTCCACAGGGCGATCCACTTCGCCGATCTGGCCGATGCCGCCGCGCAATTCGCCGTTCTGCCTGAGCGTCACAAAGATGCCGGAGCATCCTCCGCAGCTTCTAAAGAATTCTTCGAAATCGTTTCTTGTGACGTTATGCGGCGAATACGATTCTCCGGACGTAAATTCGCCGCGAATCGCCTCGCGCGCAGCTTCAAGGAGGGCCGGTTCTACTTCGCGCGGGTTCATCGTCGTTCCTCACGTGAGGCTGTCCGGATCGTTCAGGATCGCTACAAGATACCCGACGCCAAACGGGCTTTCATACGAAAGAACGCGGGAGCCCTGCATGGCCCCTGCAGCGCCGTAGGCCACCGCGAGAGACTCAACCACGTCTTCACCTGCCAGTTCGCGCAGAGAAGGATCGACATTCAGCGCGCTTGCAAGATCGCGCGCGCTCAACGCAGATACGATCGCATCATCAAAGTTCTGCGCGCGGCCGTCATACCCGGCGGGAGCGCCGGGCTTCAAGCGGTGACTCATATCCCCCGACGCCACGAGCGCCCAGCGTTCGCTTCTTGCCGCGGAAATTCGAACGAGGAGCCGGCCAAGAGATTCAAATTGCCGGAGGGGCGCGCGAAAAGGAAATCCAACGACAATCGTTCTCCCGTGCCAGCCTGCCTGAGTGAGAAAATAGAGAGGCACGAGCGCGCCATGATCCAGAGGAGCGGCTCCGCGTTCCTGCATGTGAATGCCGCTCGCGCGCGCTTCTGCGGCTACGGCTGCGGCGGCGTCGGGATCGGAAGGCATGGAAACCGAGATTCCCGGAAAGCCGAAGCTTCCAAAATCACCGGCGACGCGGTTTCCCTTGAGCACAGCAAATTCTTCCCGAAGCCGGGCTGTATGCGGCGAGATCAGCACAAGCACGTCGGGCTTCTTGTCCTGGAGAAACTGAGCCGCCTCCTCCATGGCTTGCGTCGTCCGCGCAACTTCTGCCCGGCGCGATCCTGCGATCTCCGGTAGAACGATCGGCGCGTGACACATCAAAGCGGCTGGAATGCTAATGTTTTCCATACGTTTTGGTTGCAACTGTACAGCGTCTTATGCCCTTGAAACAATGCGATTTCTCATAATCTGCTTATGCATTTTTGCGGCCCACAATCTCGCCGCCCAGTACGCCGCCGGCAAGGGCGCGGTTTCATGCTCGGACAGCCTGGAATCCATGCAGAAGAGAGGAGTCGCCATGCTCAAAAGCGGAACGACGGTCTTCGTGGGCGGATACCGCCAGGTTTCGCCGGCAAATCAAGACCCCGTCCTCATTCGATTCGACGGAGGAAAGAAAACTTTCTGCCGCACGGATTTCGAAACGTCTCCGGCAGACGGCCGCATCTACGGATTGTTTCTTTCCGGCGAGAGTCTGTATGTTTTATTTTCCATGCACGGAACGCAGGGCGCGCCCGAGCGCGATTTGCGCAGATTCACGCGCAAAGGCTGGATGCGCGACGCAGGACGCGGAGCGCCAACGGCAGCGGTAATTCTGCGGATGGATCCGAAGAGCGGCGACGCGCAAACTGGAACGTTTTTGACGGCGGTGAAAGACGATGGAAACAGCAACAGCGTTGAAGTTTTGAGCATAGAGAACACAGCGAAGGGTCTCGTTGTCAAAGCGAACGCATGGCATTCCCCTCGCATGACGAGCCGGGCGCCCATGCAGTGTACGGGCGCTTCCCCGTTTCTGCAGACCATCATCTTCACGCCGGATCTCTCCCGGGCCGTGGACTCAAGCGCGCAGAGATGCGTTTGCTGCGAATGAATATCAAAAACGCTCGCCACACAGACGGGTCCTGATTTCTCTGCGGCATGATTCGCGCAAAAAAGATTGGTTCGATTGCAGCAGCCGTTGTTGCCCTTATTCTAATTCTCAAGTTCGCTCTCCTGGATCGATCGCCCGTTCCAGAAACCACTTCCGATGCCCTGAATTTGAAACTCATCCGCGGCCTTGCGCGCGCCTCCCGCGGCGAGCTTCCAGAGAGCCTGCGAGTCCTGATCATCGGCGAAGGCGCATTTCCTAAGTCGGCCGTCATTGCGGGCGAGGGCCTGTTCAAGAAGCACCCGATGGTATTTGACTCGTTCCAGGTTGCCTACGGCGATAAGAAGACTGTGATCATTGATACGGCGCTCGACAAAGCCGGCCTCGAAAAAATGGGCAAAGACTCGCGCTTCTATGAAGACCGTTATGCGGCAATGCAGGAGGCTATGAAGAAGGCCGATCGCATCATCGTCACTCATGAACACCCCGATCATCTCGGCGGAGTCGGCAAGGCCGAGAGCCCGGCGCTGCTGAAAGACCGGCTCCTTCTCACTCAGGAGCAAATTGCGGATCCATACAGAGACAAGGATTACTTCACGAACGAAAGCACGAGCATGATCGCAAACCTCAAGCCGGTTGCATATGATCCATACTTTTCCCCGGCGCCTGGAGTTGTGCTGATTCGCTCGCCGGGACACAGTCTCGGCAGTCAGATGATTTATGTCGCGCTTAAGAACGGAGAAGAGTTCCTGTTTGTCGGAGACATTGCCTGGTCGATGGAGAATCTTCAGAAGCTGAAAGGAAAGCCCTACCTGATGAACCTGATGTTCCTGAAAGAAGACCGCGCGAAGGTCGCTTCGCAGATTCGCGCGCTTCACAACCTCTCGATCGATCCGGATACGAAAGTGCACATCGTAGTCGCACACGATCTTGAGCAGATCCGTTCATATATATCAAAAGGCCTGGTTCAGGAAGGTTTTCTCCAGTAAAACCGCGGGCTCCTGGCCTGAGACTCGGTCTCGGAGTCATTTTTGACTTGCCGTACGGCTATGACCGGTCATTCTCCGGCCAGCGTTCCACGAACGCTGTATGGGGGGGACCATGCGTGCTGTACGTTCATCAATTATTTTACTTTCTATAGTGATCGGGCTGTCCGCCTGCTCCGGAAAGAAAAGCAAAAAGGGATTCATGCTCTTCCCGTTCGGTGCCGGCGTTGCGATGCTCGACCAGAACGGAAATGCGCTGCCAGAGAACACGGGGAACGCTCAGCAGGAAGCAGCGACTTCCGGTCCGGCGACGGTGACAGGGAGCATCGAGCCGATGAACGGTTCGGCCGTCCAATCCGGATTTGATTTCAGCGGAATCGAAGTTTCGCTGGTCGATCCGCAGGGCAACGTGATTGCCACAACGACTCCGGATAACTTCGGATCATTCACTTTCAACGTACCCGATCTTCACAATAACAACTACCGGGTTCTGATTCCGGACGGCGGCGGACTCAACCAGGGCCACGTTGATTTCAACTTTGTGTTCAATCCTTCGCAGTCGGGTGCGACCGCGGTAAACCTTCAGCCGATTTCGACTCAAGTACAGCAGTTCACCGCGGGCCCGGCGAAAATCAGCGGGAAAGCGCTTACTCCTGGTTATACGGACGGAGTCACGACGGTTGCAGCGGGACCGCTTCCGGCCGGCACAACCGTGCAGCTCCTCGACGCGGATGACAATGTGATCGCTTCCACCACGACAAACGCGTCCGGCGATTATGTTTTCAATCAGGCCAACCTGCACAACGGCAACTACACGGTTCGCATTGTTGGTTCCGCGCAGTCAGCCAGCGGAAGACCTTTCACAGACGTGAGCGTTGGTTTCCACTTCGCCTTCGAAGGATACAATATCAACACAGCAACGAATGTGAATCTTTCGCCGGCGCAAAGCGCCTGGACTCCCGCCACAAAAGCTCCGGCAACCATTGGCGGTCAGGTAGACAACGCGGCGAACGTCATTGCTGCATCCGGACTTACTGTGAAATTGATGAACGCGGGCGGCTCTGTCGTTGCTCAGACGACAACAGATGGAAGCGGAGCCTATTCGCTCTCCTCGTCCATGCTCGACGGCGGTATCTACTATATTGAAGTTTCCGGCAGCGGTTACAACTCGCAAACGGCTTCTGTCCTTTTCGTGCCGCTTGCAACCGGCGCGTCCACCTCTCTGACGGTGAACAATATTTCCATTGTTCCAAAACAGTCGAACATCGCAGGAACGATTCGTGACGCCGCTTCGAGCGCAAGCGTGGCCGGCGCTGTGATCAGCTTCCGTCCCTCTTCGACGCAGCCGGTTTCGAAGCTCTCCTATCTCCTGACTGACCCGGTACTTGGGGCAGCTGCGGCCCGCTGGATTGCGGAAAAAAATGCAACCGGAAACTACGTCACGTACCTGACAAAGTCGTATAACGGGCCGGACGGAAATGGAAACCTGTACATGACAGCCGTTGCCGGAAAATGGAGCTATTACGTAAGCGCGCCTGGCTATCAGTCGTCGAGCTCTGCCGAGATCACTCTGAACGGCGCCGACCAGGCCGCGAACATCGCCTTGAATTCCGATCCCAAACGCTCGCGAATCGCGGGGCAGGCCGTGGTCGTCGATACGCTTGTCGATGGATCGAAGCAGTCCTACGGCGGATCGGTGACAGGCTATACGAATCAAGGTTACGCCATCCCCGGTCTGATCGTGGTTATGCTGAACAACCGCAACAATGCGGGCGATGCTGTGGCGCATGTGACGACCACGTCCGCCTCAGGGTCTTTCACCTTTACAAACGTGCACGTCGTTCTCCCGTCGGGTCTGGCCGATGACGCATCCCGTGTCGCTTATGCGGCCGGTCAGTATGCCGCTGGAAATGCGACGACCGGAAACATTTCCGGAACGGATGCTGCGACCGATTCCATCACAACAGACGGCACGAACTACTATTTCAAGACGAACAGCTATTCGATCTTTATTGTGGATCCGCGCGGGCACATGAGCGCATCGCTGACAACAGCGAATAACGGCTCTGTTGCGAGCAATACGCCAACGTCCGGCACGGTTCTGACTGCTGCCGCCATGGTTTCGCATCTGGCGCGCGGCCGGATCTCCGGCGTTGTAACCGATGCGTTTTCCACTGCGGCAATTTCCGGAGCGACCGTTCAACTCGGAAAGGATTCCAATCCGGATCCGACTGTCGTATCTTTCACTCCTGCGCGGAAGGATTCCAATCCGATCTCAAGCACGAGCCGCCTGAGCGCTTCCGCCGACGTGGTCATTGCAGATCAGACGACGCCTGCGAACGGCAGCTACAGTTTTGATAACATTGATCCGGGCGATTATGTGCTCCAGATCGTGAAGAGCGGATACGTCACAACCGTCATTCCTGTTACAGTGCCGTCTAACGGCGGTTCCGTTTCTGTGAACCCGCCGATCGTTGTGGACGGACCGAAAGGCAACCTCACCGGATACGTGAAACTTCCGGGTGGATTCAATTTCACGGACCCGTACACTCTTGAGGTAACAAGCCCGGTATCCGGCGTGCATCCGCCTTCGGGAGTTGTGCCTGCAAGCCTCGCAAGCGGGGCGACGCAGTTTGCAAATGCGCCGCAGTACAGCATCTTCTCTCTGCCTGCAGGTGTGTGGAAGCTGCGTTTTGTCGCAGCGGGTTACACAACTGTGGAAGGTCTCGTGACCATACAGGGCAACGCGACTACCAACTTCGACATCATCACCATGGTGCCCGGCTCTCAGGGACCGGCCGCTGTGAGCGGAAGAGCGTTTAACGCTCTGAACAACCAGGCGATCAGCGGGCTGTCGGTTCGTTTGCGTCCGGGAGTTGGTGTGACAAACGGCGCGTATGCGACCGATTCCAGCGGAACGACTCTGCCGGCCGCTGCGACGGGTTCGAACGGCGCGTATGTAATTGCCAATGTCCCTGCGGGCAACTACACGCTTGAAGTATCGGGAACGGGTTATGCGACGACGTACCGCACTGTGATCTCAGCCGGCACGGACACTCCTGCCTCTCAGGACATTCTTGTGTCGCCTGTGCTCGCAAACAATGAAGTCCGCATCGTGCTCGCGTGGAACGCCACGCCGAAAGACCTGGACTCTCACCTCGAATACGGCAGCAGCTGGCCGAATCAGGTCGTCTGGAACGACCGTACCAAGCTCAGCGGCGACCTCCTGCTCGACTACGACGTCGTTACAGGTTACGGACCGGAAACGGTCACCATGAAGGGAACTGTATGGACCCAGCCGCGGCGCGGTTACAGCGTCTACAACTGGAGCCGCGGACAGAACCGGGACACAGTCCTCACAATCGGTCAATCCGGGGCTACCATCCGCGTCTTTAAGTCCCAGGGTCTCGTGCGCTCGTATGCGGCCGGGCCGTCTCAGGTGAACGACTGGTGGCAGCTATTCTGCTTCAGCGCGGCCCAGGATCTGATTGATGTTGGCCAGCCGGGGTGTGATGTTGGCACATTCTTCAACGCACCGAGAAACTGATGGAAAACGAAGGCCGGGAACAAGAGATTCGATTTAAGATACCGTTCTTTGAGCGGAGGCGGAGAATCCGCCTCCCCTGGACGATTCTTGTTTTCGGCATCGTGTTTCTGGCGCTTCCCGTTTTGAATTATGTGGGGCTCTCTCAGCGGCTGAATATTCCGCTGCGGTATCCCCGCATGATCCTCGGGTCTTTGAATTTCTTCGAAATCCTTCTGCTTCTTCTGCCGCTGGTAATTGGAGCCGGGCTGCTTCTTGTGAAGCGCTGGGCCTGGTGGATGTTCCTTGCATACGCCGCCGTGCTTCTCACGTACAACACGGTGATTCTCTCGATTTCGCGGCAGTGGTACAATGTGAACGCGCTTGCAC
>CAZUJO010000192.1:2411-7175 GCA_964619995.1 uncultured Leptospiraceae bacterium | reverse complement strand
GTATTATTCGACGAAAGGGGAGCACGGCAGCGGTCTGGGGCTGGCGCTTGTAGAAAGAACGGTGCTCGATCACAATGCCCGCATAACGGTATCAAGAAGCGCTCTCGGAGGCGCTGAATTCCGAATCCTCTTCCCGATCGCAGCCGAGGCCCGCAAGTCATGAAGATCTACGTAGTAGACGACGACAACAGCATCCGGTCCTCTTTGAAAGAGGTGCTTCAAGATGAAGACTTCGAGGTCGAGGATTTCGCAACCGGTAAAAATATGCTCAAAGCGCTTTCGCGCGAAAGGCCGGCGCTCATTCTGCTCGATGTGTGGATGGGCAAAGAAGACGGCCTCGATATTCTCGGTAAAGTAAAGGAGGAGTATCCCGCTCTTCCTGTGGTCATGATTTCCGGGCACGGAACGATTGAGCAGGCAGTCCTTGCGACGAAGCGTGGCGCGGTGGATTTCATCGAGAAGCCCCTTTCTCTCGATCACGTTCTGCAGCGCATTAACGAAATTCTCAAAATTGAGCCGAGCGCGAAAGACCAGAAAAAGAAACAGGAAATCAAGCTCGAGTTTGACGAGATCATCGGTGAATCCGCGCAGATCCAGGCGGTGAAGCGGTCCATTGCGCAGGCAGCCGGAACGAATGCGCGCGTCTTTATTTATGGAGAAAACGGCACGGGAAAGGAACTGGTGGCCCGCGCCATTTACCAGAACTCGCGCCGCGTGGGATTTCCGTTTATTGAAGTGAACTGCGCCGCGATCCCTGAAGAACTCATTGAAAGCGAGCTGTTCGGGCACGAGAAGGGCGCCTTTACGGGGGCCCAGGACCGGCGCATCGGCAAGTTTGAACTGGCACATCAGGGAACACTGTTCCTCGATGAAATCTGTGACATGTCGCTTGCTACCCAGGCGCGCGTGCTTCGCGCGCTGCAGGAGCAGCGATTCAACCGTGTGGGCGGTTCCGAGAACATTGAAGTCGACGTGCGCATCATTGCCGCCACCAACATCGATCCTGAAAAAGCCATCGCACAGGGGCGGTTCCGGGAAGATTTGTACTACAGATTGAATGTGATTCCGATCCATCTGCCCACGCTCAAGGAGCGTTCCTCGGATGTTCCTCTTTTGCTCGATCACTTCCTGCGCCAGGCTGCCAAGGAGAACGGTATTCCCATCAAACGATTTTCGCAGGGCGCCATGGAGATGCTGCAGATGTACGCCTGGCCGGGAAACGTGCGTGAATTGAAAAACGTGGTCGAGCGTTTAAGCATCATGAGCCAGGAAGAGGAAATCACGGTCGACACAGTGACCGAGCATCTTCGTCCGCCCGGCCGCTCGCAGGAGCCGGGACCTCTTGGCGATTTGAAGCGCGCACGCGATGAATTCGAGCGTTCCTATATTATCCAGGCTCTCAAGCAGCACGACAAAAACATTACGCGCGCGGCCAGGTTTCTGGGTATGGACCGCACGAATCTGCACCGAAAACTGAAATCTCTTGAGATTGATCCGGACCAGCTGTAATTATGAGCGTGCAGGCATTTCAGATGATTGTCCGCCAGGTGGCTTCGGCGCTCCGCGCTGAGCCGGACGGCCTCGTCGATCACACGGCAGGGGAGGCGCCGGCGCATCTTGTGCCGCTGATGTACCGGCCGCCCGCAGCCGAGAAGAAAGAACCGGAAACTAAAGCAGCGGTGCAGAAAGAACCCGTCAGGCGGCATTTGCCTGCGAATTTTACCTGTGAACTCTGTCCCGACCGGCTCTTTCCAGTGCGAAAATTTCAGCGCACGGGCCGCATTCCCGTGTTGCTTGTCTATTTTAATGGCAGCGTGAATCCGACACGGGTTCGTCCGGATAAAAGTCATGAGGCAGTTCTCTCGAGCAAAGAGGAAGATTCTTTCTTCTCGTCTCTGCTCGCATCGGCCGGATGGGGACTCGACACATTCTACACGCAGCAATTCCCCGCATGCCACTTCAATCCGGAGCGAAGCTCCCTTGCAGACTGGACCCGGCGCGCTGACCACTGCCTTACGCATCTTCGCGCAGCGGTTGCGGCCGCAGGCATTGAACATTTATTAATCACTTCTCCCAGTTCGCAGTTTCTGCTGGGGAAAGAAGAATCGCAGAGGCTCACGCAGTCGGGCGAGGAGTTCCTGTTTGAACGCGAAGGACTTCGCCTGACGGCGCATGCGATTCGCAGGCCGGACCCAAAGAATCCTGAGAGTCAGGAAAGACTGCGCCAGACTGTGCTTGCTCTGAAGAAGAGATTTCCGTCCTGAGCAGGCGGGCATTTCGGAGAGGGGAATGTTTCAGAGATTCGCAGATGTCTGGCCGGGGCTCCCGATCGCCGAGTCATTCACATACCGTGTGCCGGGCTCGATGATCGAAGCGGTGCGGCCCGGAACCATCGTGCGCGTGCCCTTTCGCGGCAAAATCGAAATGGCAGTCGTTGTGCGCGAACACGGCGAAGAGCCGTCCATAAAGACAGAAGAGATCAGCTGGGCCGGACCCGTCGTTGTGAATGAACGTCAGATCGATCTTGCGGCGTGGGTTTCCCGTCAGTACTTCAGCGGGCCGGGGGAAGCGATCTTCAAGATGTTCCCCGATCCTCCCGCGCGCAGAGGAGCTCAGAAAAACAAGAAGGACCAGGAATTCAAAACGGCGCACACACTGAACGCGGAGCAGCGCGCGGCCTTTGATGCGATTTCTTCTTCGCGGGGGCAGGAGCTTGCGCGGCGGATTCACCTCCTCGAAGGCATTACCGGTTCAGGAAAAACGGAAGTCTACATTCACCTGATCGAGTCGGTTCTGCGGAGCGGCGGCTGCGCGATGTTCATTGTTCCCGAGATTTCGCTGACGATTCAGGCCCTTGCGCGGCTTCGTGCTGCCTTCGGCGATGAGATCGCGCTCCTGCATTCCGGCATGCGTCCAGCGGAGCGCTGGCAGTCCTATGAATCGCTTCTGACCGGCCGCCGTCGCATAACCATGGGAACGCGATCCGCCGTGTTTTCGCCCCTGGCCCCGGACTTGATCATCATTGATGAAGAGCACGACGGATCTTACAAGGAGCACAGCGCGCCGCGCTACGATGCCCGGTCTGTGGCTCTGGAAATTGCGAAGCGGGAAGGGAGCATCGTCGTGCTCGGTTCCGCAACGCCGCGTCTGGAATCGCGCAGCGCAGCGCAAAGACACGTACTGAGTTCCCGCGCCACGGGCGCCGACCTTTCGCAGGTCGAGATTGTTCCGGCCACTGAGTCGCACCTGTCTCCGACCCTGTTTGCGGCCATGAAAGAAGCCCTTTCGCGCAAAGAGCGGGTCCTTCTTCTTCTCAATCGCCGCGGCTATTTCCCTTACTTATACTGCAAAACCTGCCGCAAGACCATTGAATGCCCGAACTGCTCGGTGACACTGCCGCTGCACAGAGACGGAATTCTCAAATGCCACTACTGCGGTTATTCCCGGCGCGATGACGGAAAGTGCGATCGGTGCGCTTCGCCGGTCAAACGACTCGGAATGGGCACGCAGCGGATGGAGGAAGTGCTTCTGGGCCTTTTTCCGGAAGCGCGCGTGGAGAGAATCGATACAGACAGCGCGCGGGGAACGGCCGTTCAGGACTGCATTGCGCGATTTCTGTCCGGTGAGATCGACATTCTCGTCGGAACGCAGATGATTGCGAAGGGGCTGGATTCGCCGGATGTGACTGTGGTCGGCGTTCTGAAGGCAGATCAAGGACTGGCGATGCCGGACTTTAGAAGCGCTGAGAGAACGTTTGCGCTTCTGACCCAGGTTGCAGGTCGTGCGGGGCGCGGAGCAAAACAGGGCCGTGTGTTTTTTGAGGCGCTCGATGCGGAGCATCCCATTCTCGAACTTGCTCGTCATCAGGATTACGAAGCATTCTATTCGCGTGAAATCGAAGACCGGCGCGAGGCGGAGTATCCTCCTTTCTGCCGCCTGATTCGTCTGCTCGTTCGCTCAGAAGACGAGGCGCGCAGCGAGCAGGAGGCGGACCGGCTTCATGCAATGCTCGAAGCAGTTGCGGACTCTGAAACGAAAATTCTTGGACCGGCGCCCGCGCCCATCTATCGCGTAAACGAACAATACCGGAATCACATTCTGATCAAAACGCGCGATTTTGAGCGGGTGCATGATCGTCTTGCGGAGATCCTTCCCGAGTTTCGCCGCACGCTCAAGAAAGGTTACCTGGAGATAGATGTTGATCCTGTGGATCTGCTCTAAAACAATAGCGCAATGAAGATCGGCTATATGGGCAGTCCCGAAATTTCTGCCCGCGTTCTCGATGCAATTTCAAAAGAACATGAAATTGTATGTGTGCTTTCGAATCCGGACAAACCGCGGGGGCGAAGCGGCGAGGCGCAGCCGACGGCCGTATCAGCGCTTGCGCTTGAGCGGGGCTGGAAACTCTTTCGCCCGCAGACGCTGCGCGACGGAGCGATGACTGCACCCCTCTCTGAAATTCCGATGGATGTGTTTTTCGTTTTCGCATACGGACGGATTCTTCCGCGCGCGATCTTCGAAATGCCGCGGCTTGGTTCTGTGAACCTGCATGCGTCGCTTCTGCCGGCATTCCGCGGCGCCTCGCCGATCCAGGCATCGCTGCTGGCCGGCGTGGAACAGACGGGCTGGACTCTGCAGCGGATCGCAGAGGAGCTCGACGCAGGCGACATCATATCCACATGCACTGTGGATGTGGCGGCTTCGGATCGCACCCTTGAACTTACCGAAAAGCTCATGCCGCCCGGGATCGAGCTGGCGCTCGAC
>CAZUJO010000192.1:0-2401 GCA_964619995.1 uncultured Leptospiraceae bacterium | reverse complement strand
CTCTCCTTGCGAAGGCCGTGCCGCAGGACAGTTCAAAGGCCACGTTCTGCGGCAAAATTACGAAGGAAAGCGCCAGGATCGACTGGAGCCGGCCGGCAGGGGAACTGCACAACCTGATCCGCGCGTATTTCCCGTCGCCCGTCGCCTGGACGACGCTCGGAGGCAAGAACGTCAAAATCCTCCGGAGCCGAGCCCAGGAAATGGCATTGAAAAGCATGGCTCCCGGGCAAATTTGGACAGAAAAGGACCGGCTCTTCGCCGCATGCGGCCTGGGAAGCGTAGAAATTCTCGAATTGCAGCTGGAAGGCAAAAAACCCCTGCCTGCATCGGACTTTCTGCGAGGATTCCGCGGACCGCAGGGCTTTGATCAGGCCGGATGAAGGCATGAAGGAAAAACCCGAATATCAGTTTTTTGTATCAATCTCCCGTCTGCTCCTGTACGCGGCCCTGTCTCTCGCGCTCTTTTTGACCGTGGCCTTCTTGATTTTCACGCTGCGCGGTTCTTCTGCGGAAGAATTCCCCATGCCGGACCTCGTTGGTAAGTACTACATAGATGTTCACAACGACCTCTCAAGGATGCAGATTCGCACCGTAATCCAGAAAAAGAGCTACGCGGACAAGCCGGCAGGCGTCATCCTTTCGCAGAGCATTGAACCCGGCTCGCGGGTGAGCGTGCGCGAAAAGGTGTACGTGGTTGTGAACCAGCCCGAGCCCATCCTGGTCATGCCTGAACTCATCGGTGCCTCTCTCGAGTCCGCGAAGTCAAAACTGTCCACGATGCCCGCGGATGAAGACGTCTACGCGCTGCAGATTGGTGCTGTGAGTTTTGTTCCGGTCGCCAACGTGCCGGCCGGCACCGTGATCGCACAATTCCCGGCCCCAAAAGAAAAGGTCTCTCCGTTTGAACGCGCGTATCTGCTCGTGGCACAGCCTGAGTCTGCGAAGCTTGAGGGGGACAAGAATCCGGCGCCTCCGAAGCAGGGGCTCCTCGACAACATTCCCGGTCAGAACATTGCGATTGCGTCAGAGTACTTCGTGCGCAAGAACCGCGAATACCGCATTCGCAGCATCAAGTCTCCGTCGTCATTTTATGACTCGGGCGTAATCCAGGCAGCCGAGGAAAAAGACGGCGTGGTTATGCTCGATGTGCTCTACAAGAAGCCCAGCGATCGTTTTGAGAACGGACTGGAGCAGATCGACGTGAAGCTCGATGAGCCCGGGATCTGCAAAGGCGAAGTGATCAAGGGAGATGCTGCCCGTCCGTTCTTTGTAACTGCAGACCGCAAACAGGCAGAAGACAAAAAGATCCCGCTGCTTTTCTATCGCGAGGGGGCGGTCCAGGTAAAGATCACCTGCGGCGATTCAGTGGTTTACAAAAAGAAATTTCACCCGGAAGTTTGAACGTGAAAATTTCTCCGTCGATCCTGGCCGCTGACATCCTAGATCTGAATCGTGTCCTCGCGGGCATGAACGAGGGAATCGATTTCATCCATATGGATGTGATGGACGGCCACTTCGTACCCCAGCTTTCGTTTGGCGAACGCCTGACGGAGCTCGTTGCGGAGAGCACGAAGATCCCTCTCGACGTGCATTTGATGGTGGACCGGCCGGAGATCGAAGTTCCAAAATACTACAAGCTGAAGCCTCACAACATCACCTTCCACTTAGAGGCGACGAACTTTCCTGTGCGGCTCGCACGCGAGATTCGCTCCCAGGGAATCCGGCCGGGTGTAGCCCTGAATCCGAAGACCCCCGTCAGCCTGCTTGAGCATGTGATCGATGAGGTGGGCATGGTTCTCATCATGAGCGTGGAGCCCGGATTCTACGGGCAGAAGTTTCTGGACCTGGCGCTGCCGAAGGCGCGCGCATTGAAGGCCATGATCGGCAGCCGCGATATCCTCATTGAAATGGACGGCGGCATCGGCGAGGGGAACATCGCCGAGGTTGCGAAGGCCGGTGTGGACATAGTGGTTGCTGGATCAGCCTGCTTTGCGGGACCGGAATCGCCGTCGCAGCGGGCCCTTGCCATGAAAGCGGCGGCCCGGGCCGGGCGCTGAGACGCGACCCATTCCGGCCTCCAGCGCTGAAATTTCCCATTGCTTTTGAAAGAGTTGACATAAGCCTGAGCTGGAAAAACTGGGTCTGTGGTAAAGATTCGACTTCAAAGATACGGCACCAAGAAACGGCCTTTCTACCGTCTGGTAGCCGCGCACTCCACCAGCCGCCGTGACGGCCGCTTCATCGAGCAGATTGGTTTTTATGATCCGGTTACGCGCATTGAGCCGCTCCGTCTGGACACAGAAAGAGTGAAATACTGGATTTCCAAAGGCGCCATCCCCAGCCAGACTGTGGAAAGCCTCCTCAAGAAGGCGGGAGCTCTGTAAATTGCAGGCCTCGATTC
>CAZUJO010000191.1:4022-7231 GCA_964619995.1 uncultured Leptospiraceae bacterium | reverse complement strand
CGGACTGAGCAACCTTTTCAAGAACAGGAAGCAGTTCGCGCATGTTGGCGATCTTCTTCTCGTGAATGAGAATGTAAGGCTTGTCCATGGTTGCGATCATCGCTTCCGGATCCGTTACGAAGTAGGGAGACTGGTAGCCGCGGTCGAACTGCATCCCTTCTACCACTTCCATAGTAGTGTCGATGCCTTTGGCTTCTTCAACGGTGATTACGCCGTCGTTTCCAACCTTCGCCATTGCGTCTGCAATCAGTTTGCCGATTTCAGGATCGTTGTTGGCGGAGATCGTAGCAACCGCTGCGATTTCGTCTTTGTTCGTTCCGATTTTGCGCGCGCGCTTCTTAACTTCAGCGACAACAGCTTCAACAGCCTTGTCCATGCCGCGCTTCAGATGCATCGGGTTGGCGCCTGCCGTTACGTTCTTGAGGCCTTCGTTTACGATCGCCTGTGCGAGAACTGTAGCAGTCGTTGTTCCGTCGCCGGCAACGTCATTCGTCTTTGTGGCCACTTCTTTGGCCATCTGCGCGCCCATGTTCTCAAAATGATCTTCGAGTTCGATCTCTTTGGCAACGGTTACGCCGTCTTTGGTTACTGTGGGTGCTCCAAATTTCTTGTCGATGACCACATTGCGTCCCCGTGGTCCGAGGGTAACGCGTACTGCATTGGCCAGTTTGTTAACACCGGACTGCAGTTTGCGGCGCGCTTCTTCGTGAAAGTCGAGTTGTTTCGCCATTTGTTTCCTCCTCAGCCGAGAACTGCGAGAATATCGCTCTCGCGGATCATCAGCATTTCCTTGCCGTCTTTTTTGATTTCAGTGCCGGAGTATTTACCGTAGAGAACACGGTCACCGACCTTGACTTCCATAGCTACGAGCTTACCGTCTTCTGTACGGCCCGGCCCAACAGCTTCCACGACCCCTTCCTGCGGCTTTTCTTTAGCCGTATCTGGAATATAAAGGGATCCAACTTTTTCCTCAGACTGGGTCAATGGACGTACCAGAACCCGGTCTCCGAGAGGCTTGATTGTCATGCATTCCTCCTGCGTAGAATCTCGTCCGCGTCCGATTAGCAGACAGTCGGTTCGAGTGCTAATTCAGATGCCAAGAAAGGGAAAAAACCGGCCTGGTCAAGTAAAAACCGTGAAAAATTGGCAATTATGTGGTGAGACTGCCAGACGGCTGGTACCGGCGGAGAACGGGAAGGATTTCCTCGGGCCGGAATGGTTTTGGAATGATCTCAATCATTCCAGCCTCGCGTGCGGCCCGCAGAGATGGACCCATAATGTCGGCGGTGAGCCCGACGATTGGAATTCCCCGTCCCTGGAGAACGCGTGCAGCCTCAATTCCGTCCATAACGGGCATCTGAACATCCATAAGAATCAGATCGAATTTTTCCCGGCCGCATGCTTCCACGGCTTCCTCACCGTTTGCGGCTGAAGCAAAGGTCACCTGCCAGATTGTGAGCAGGCGCGTAAGCATGCTCAGGTTGATTTCATTGTCTTCCGCGATGAGAACGTGCATCTGTAACCGGGCATCTTTCCAGTCTGCCTCGGAGCCGCGCGTCACTGCAGCCTGTTCCTCTTTGCGGAGTCGAATGCGAAACGAAAAGGTGGAGCCTTCCCCGACGGCGCTCTGCACATCCATGCGGGAATGCATCATCGCGAGGATCTTGCGCGCAATTGCCAGACCGAGTCCCGTGCCCCCGTATTTTACCGCGATCCGCGCATTCGCCTGAGCATACGGCGCGAAGATCGATTCCTGTTCCTGCGGAGACATGCCGATCCCCGTGTCGCTCACGGCAAAAGCGATGTCGGCGGATTTTTCATCCTGTGCCACGACGCGAACGGAAAGGGAAATTGTTCCTGTCTCCGTGAACTTGACCGCGTTCGCGCAGAGATTGGTAAGAATCTGATTCAGCCGGACCGCATCGCCGCGCACGAATCGGGGAAGATCTGAATCCACATCAAGATGAAATCCGACGTTCTTTTCCTTTGCGCGAAAACTGAAAATTTCCGCGCATCCAGCGATCATCTCGCTCAGGGTGAACGGACTTTCATCGAGCTCCACTGCGTCGGCTTCAAGCCGGCTCAGGTCCAGGATATTGTTGATCAACGCAAACAATAAGTCGCCCGAGCGCCTGAGCATTCGGAGCGATTCCTGCCCGCGCATTGTGAGGACTTCTTCTTCAAGAATATGAGACAGCCCGATGATGCCGTTGAGGGGCGTGCGAATTTCGTGACTCATCACAGACAGAAACTGCGAACGCGCGCGCAGCGCCTTTTCAGCCTGTTCCCGCGCCGACTTCAGATCAATCTCCATTTTCTTGCGGGCTGTGATATCCCTGCTCATGATCAGAATTGCGGATACAGCTTCGCCGTCCTGGATCGGGATGTAGTACACTTCAAACCAGCGCATCTGTTCCTGGATCGCTACAGAGCATTCGGTCACCTGCGCGTCGCCGACTACGGCCCGTTCAAAATGACTGCGAAAAGAGGGCCGCAGCTGATAGGGCAGGTGCTCAACGGCATAAGATCCCGGCATGATTTCCGGGCGCCCGATTTCGCGCGCGCGTTCCTGCGCGTCATCATTGGCCACAAGCACCCGGCCGCCTGGATCGAGCAGCAGGATCGACTGTGGACTGTAGTCAAATGCTGCCATCAGGTGGGTTTGCTGGGAACGCAATTCCTGCTCGAGCCGGCGGTTGATGCTGAGCGCCGAAAGAAGGAGGAAAACAATCAAGGCGAAGGAGCTCAAGGCCATGGAAATCTGCGCGTAGGTCGCCTGTGGGGGAGTGAGCGGAGTCCCGGGAATGAACTGATAGAGCCAGAGTTTCAGCGCAACATAGGAGGAGATAGAGAGAGCCGTGGCCGCGATCAGGAAGGGCAGAGGGCGATTGTAGAGCACGATCAGGGTCAGGCAGACGACGGCCGCGTAAAAGATTTCGCCGCTGGTGGGCACTGCCGGCAGAGGCGGGACAAGCATCGCCGTCGCATTCGCAAGCAAGAGGAGGAAGGTTGCGGCCGCAGCGTCTCGCCGGAAGTGGTTCAAAAGAATCGGGATTGCGTAGAAAGATGTCGCCACGAGATCAAAGGCCGCAAACGGGTAGATTCCCATCAGGAAGTCGGAGATCATGTTCATGTAGCCGATGAACAAGCAGACAACCGACGAACCGTTTACGATCTGCACACTGCGCTGAGACGCGCCGGACATGGAC
>CAZUJO010000191.1:0-4012 GCA_964619995.1 uncultured Leptospiraceae bacterium | reverse complement strand
CGATCCCGACTTTCCGCCTGGTGATCTTCGCTGCGCCGGACATGGACGGGGAGAGCCCGACCCGCGTAATCGTGTGCCAGAGACGCCGAAACATCAGGGCGCCATTCGAACCGGGATAGTTGAGTTTTCTTTATTGCCTTCTCGTGTCAGCATGCGCAGCGGGCCCCACACATAGACGGAGCCGTCCGCCTTTACCGCAAAACTGGTTCGATTTGCGATGTAGTGCGCGGCCACAGGCCCGAGTCCCGTCGGCGTTTGCGGCGCCGGGAAAATTCCATCGTAAGAGCCGTTGCCGAGGGTTCCATGGTAACCTTCGCCCCAGCATTTCAGGGTGCCGTCTTTCAGTCTTACAAAGGAAAACAAACCGCCAACCTGAAGAGAGACTGCGCCCTGGATTCCCGGAACGTTATACGGCGTTGTTTTGTATCTTTTTGACTCCTGCTCCGGGTTCGTCTCAGGATCGCCGAGGGCTCCGTTCGTATTCATGCCCCAGGTCCTTACCGTGCCGTCAGCGAGCAGCGCAACGGAATTTGAATACCCTGCGCCTGCCGCAACGGCGTTTGAGATTCCCGCCACCTTCGCCGGCCGGCCGCGGTCTTTTCGCGTGCCGTCGCCCAGCTGACCCGCGGAGTTCAAGCCCCACGTGTAGACACTGCCGTCCGATCCAACCGCCACAGCGTGGGCCGGGCTGAGCGAAAGCATTTGAATGCCGGACAGTCCGGCCACCTTTTGCGGCACAGGTGCGCAGGCCACGCTTTCACCCCGCGGAGACACGGTTCCATTTCCCAGCAGGCCGTTATTTCCCATGCCCCATATGTAGACGCTGCCGTCTTCGGTCACAGCGCCGGAGATGTGTTCCGATGCTGCGATCTGTTTTACTCCGCGCAGTCCCGTGACGGCCGCGGCCGTTTTCGCGGACTCAAGCCGCTCCCATCGCTTCAGCGTCTTCGCAGGATTTCCGTTGCCAACTTCGCATTCACTGTTGGCGCCCCAGCCCATTACGGTTCCGTCCTGGAGGAGCACCAGCACGTGGTCTGATCCGACTGCGGCCGAACGCGCCGGGGGCAGGTTGATGCGACGCGGGGACTCCGACTTCACAGATGTGCTCCCATCGCCGGCGCCCAGGTTCGTCGAATGTCCCCATATGCTGACGCTGCCATCCTGCACGGAAACAAACACCATGCCATTGCCTGCGAAAGAAGGGAGGGCCTGAATCGAACCGGCCGCGAATGCGAAAATCGCGGCGATGTAAGTGAGACGGATCATACAAATATCAATCTGCTGAGTCGTTTAACGTTGTCAATCTACAACGGAACCGTGCCGGCGCTTTGCGGCGCGAAAGCGGATATCGCTGCGATCGATTCGCACTATCGACAGAGGAGCAAAACCAGCAATTGCGCGGATAGAATTCGCGCGATCATCGCAAGCGGATACACGGCGGCGTAAGCGACTGACGGCGCATCGGAGCCCGTGATCTGATTTGCGAATGCGAGGGCGGGCGGATCGGTCATGCTCCCGCAGAGAGTCCCGGCAATGGAAAGGAAGTTCATTTTCATCCAGCGCTTTGCAATTCATCCGCCGGCGAAAAGAGGAACGCACGTAATTGCGAAGCCTGCGCCGAGAAACGAAAGGCCCATGCTGCTGACGGCGACCTCGAAGAACTTTTCGCCCGCTTTCAGGCCGACGCAGGCAAGAAAAAGCGTTATGCCCAGTTCGCGGAACGCAAGGTTCGCGTTTGCCGGCATATGCCACACCAGCGGACCGATCTTTCCAATCCGGCCGAGAAGGATCGCAAGCAGCAACGGGCCGCCTGCGATTCCCAGGCGGACAGGAACGGGAAGAGACGGAAACGAAATCGGAATGCTTCCGAGCAGCACGCCGAGCGCAATGCCCACAAACACCGGCAGAAAGTTCGTTTTGTTTAAAGCCTGGACAGAATCCCCGAGATGCGCTGCCGCCGCGTTCAGATGTTCCTCTTCGCCTACGATGTGGAGTTGATCCCCGAACTTCAGGCGAAGATCAGAGACGGCAGTCATTTCCAGGTCGCCGCGCGTCATACGCGTCACTGTGACGCCGTAGATGTGATCGAGACCGATTTCGCGCAGAGTCTTTCCTAAGATCTCCTTTCGCGTGGCGACGACGCGCCGGAATGCAATCGAGCTCGGTGACTGCGCAAGATCGACGTTAGCACGGCGACCGAGCACCTTTGCGAACGATTCGAGGTTTGCGGCAGTTCCCACGAGGAGGAGGATGTCTCCGATATGGAGCACCGTGGCGTGGCGCGCGATCTGCACTTCCGTCTCGGCCTTTCGTTTGATGCGCGAAATGGTGATTCCCTTTTCGCGCCGACCCGGGATATCTGAGATCGCCACGCCGTCCATCGCCCGGTTCTGCACGATGACGTTCATCCTCACAACGGGCTCAATGCCGGCTTTCTGCGCCGCATAGAATGAGGACGCTTCTTCTTCTATATTGATTCGGAGCGCTCGCCGCAGGATCAAAAGCATAAGTATGATTCCGGCGATTGCGGCCGGGTAGGCGATTGCGTATGCCAGCGCTGACAGATAAGCCAGGTCCCGGGATGCAAGGGATTGCATGGTTTGCTGAGCGGCGCCAAGGGACGGCGTGTTCGTAGTGGCCCCGGCGAAAAGCCCGGGAACCGCGAAAACATCGATCCCCGCGGCCGCGCTTCCAAGGGCGAGCGCAAAGCCTGCAGCAACAATCCCGAGAGCCAGGGCGTTCAGTTTCAGTCCCTCTTTTCGCAGGGATGCGAAGAATCCCGGTCCGAGCTGCAATCCGATCGTGAAGACGAAAAGGATCAAACCGAAATCGCGCACAAAATCCAGGGTCTCAGGTCGCAGTTTCAGACCGAAATGTCCGAGCAGAATGCCCGCAAAAAGAACACCTGCGCTGCCGAGCCCGATGCCGCGAAAGCGAACACTGCCCAGCCCCAGGCCGCAGAGCGCCGTGCATGCAAGCACGAAGACGTCGGCGGCCGCAGAATGGGGCGGAAAGAAATCCATGATGCAGGGGGACGCGCTGTTCGGGTCCGGCAAGCCTTTCCGTCATCCGGCATAGGTGGATTCAATATGAGAATTTCCATGCAATTTTATGCGCCGATCTTATGTCCAGGAGCGGTATAGTGCTTGACGTTGTTTCTGTGGATTTGGTCTGATGTGTACAGGGGGAAATCAAATGAAACGTCTGTTTCTATTGGCGGCAGCTCCGCTGTTCGCCGTTACTACATCACTTCACGCTCAAGCACTGTCCGGAACCTGCGTGGTTCTCGTACATGGCATCCTGGGTTTTGACGACACAAACGGCCTGGCCGGCGGTCTCGTAAAATACTGGGGCGGCGTAGACCAGTACCTGAGAAATCA
Source organism: uncultured Leptospiraceae bacterium (assembly GCA_964619995.1). Lineage (GTDB taxonomy): Bacteria > Spirochaetota > Leptospiria > Leptospirales > Leptonemataceae > JAEUSB01. The sequence continues at coordinate 632 of CAZUJO010000191.1, read as the reverse complement.
GGGCGCAAAAGTGGCCACTCCAGGCAGCTCTGCAACCAACGATGTTCCTACACGTTCGGCGCAGATCAAATCCTACCTGGATACATGGATGCCGGCTAACGGTTGCACGAAAGTGCATCTGATCGGACATTCACAGGGCGGTCTGGTATCACGTTACCTCGTGTCCAACCTGGGCTACAGCTCAAAAGTTCTTTCTGTTACAACGGTCGATTCTCTGCACAAGGGCGCACCTATGGCAGATATCGTTCTTTCGGTAATCCCATCCTGGTTGCAGCCATTCGCAAACAGCGCGCTCAGCCTGCTTGCTAAACTCGTCTATCGCGACGGCCGTCCGCAGGACGCAATCGCAATGGGTAAGTCACTCTCCGTTGCTTACTCAAGCGCGTTGAATGCAGCCTGCCCGGACAAAACGGGAGTTAAGTATTACAGCTACGCAAACCACATGGCATGGGCCGATCCGATCCAGCACCCGATCATGGCGCTGACGTACCCCATCACCTGGGCAGGCGGTCTGTACTATGGACTCGGCGGATCGAACGATGGTGTTGTTCCTCTGAGCTCTCAGAAATACGCAACCTACAAAGGCGAAGCTTCTTCCAAGTGGTATGCAACTGGCATTGACCACCTGCAGG
>CAZUJO010000190.1:5486-7253 GCA_964619995.1 uncultured Leptospiraceae bacterium | reverse complement strand
CCCGTCTCCGGGAAAGAAACTGCGGTCCGTATACCGATAGACGCCATTGAACGGAACGAAGCCCTGAGCCTCCAGGGCCCCTGGGACTTCTACTGGGACAGACTTCTAACAGAAGCCGAACTCGGTCAGGCGGCGGCGGATACCGTTGTACAGCGGATGGAACCGTGGAACGGTGTCATCGTGCGCGGCGCGCCGATCGGCGGAGCCGGGCGGGCAACGTATCGCATGAAGATTCGTGTGCCTGCCGCAACACGCATGGCGCTCTGGATTCCACACCCGCTGAGCGCCGCCCGCGTTTTTGTGGACGATGAACTCATTTCGAGCGCGGGAGAAATTTCAGAATCGAGAGTGGTTCCGGGGCGAGTGGATCTGATTGGCTCGTTCGTCCCGCGTCACAGTGACTTTGATGTCATCATTCATGTCGCCAATGATATGCTCGTGCAGGGCGGGCTGCGTTCACACATGATCATCGGCACAGAAGCGGCCGTTAGGCGTTATACGACGTCGAGAATGGCTTTTGAGCTGAGCACGCTGGGCGTAATCCTGGGCGCGGCGCTCTACCATTTGTTTTTCTATTTCATGCATCGGCGCGAATATTTCTTCCTTTATTTCTCTCTTCTTTGCTTTGTGCTCGCCGGACGCCTGCTCCTCCAGGGTTCCAAGCTCTACGTTCTTTTGACCGGAGAGCTCAGCTGGGAGACGCAGCTGCGAGCGCTTGCAGCTCTGAGCATGATCGCGGTTCCGATTGCAGCCGCCTTTCTGCGAAGCCTGTTTCCCGACCTGGTGTCCAGGAGGGCCGTTCTAACATATCTCGCCGTGAGCACGGCCGGGATTCTGTCTCTGGCCGCCGATCTCTATCTGATCAGCCGCGCCCGATTTCTATTCGTCTTTCTTGTTTACTCGTTCTTCGGCCTGCAGATCATCTATGTGATGGTGCGCGCAATTCGATCGGGACGCGCGTCCATCCTCATGGGCGCAGGCATCGGCGGACTGCTCGTCCTGAGTCTTGCATCCACGATCCAGGTTCTCTTCGGGCGCGACGGCGGCATGTATGCCCTTGCTGGCTTTCTGGCTTTTGTCCTGTTTCAGGCTCTGGCCCTGAGCCGGTTCTTTGTGGAAGCGCTGCAGGGCCGCGCCCTCCTTTCCGACCAGCTGCGCCAGAGCCAGGACGCGCTCACGCGACAGCGCGAAGCTCTGCAGATCAACCTGCATGACAGCCTCGGCGGAGCTCTGACGGATCTTCAGATTCATGCGGAGCGTCAGCTCATGCAGGCCGCGGAGCCGACTGCGCTGCAGGGAATCCACGACCGAATCGTCGCTGCGGTGAAGATGTTTCGCTCGCAGCTTCTCTTCATCGAAGACCTTTCGATGACTGCGTACGATCTTCTCCCGGGAATTCAAATGGCTCTGCTTCGCCGATACGCAGATGCCGGACGCGAGCTCGATTTTGATGTTTCGCAGAATGCAGCCGAGATCCTCTCGAGGCCGGATTCCCTCGGACTCGAGAAGAGAGTCGATCTGTTTTTCTTAACCACAGAACTCTGCACGAACGACTTGAAGCACGGCAAAGGCGAATCTTTCTGGAGAATGGAAGTTCGGGGAAACGAGCTTCTCATAGAGCAGAGGAACGCGGCGAAAGTGCCGGGGACCTCGCCTTCAGCCCCCGTGCGCGCGGCCGGCAGGGTGCGAAGCCTCTCCGGCCGAATCCAGATGAACGTCACAAACGACGACTGGGGGATTGAAGTGCGGATTCCCCTTGAACGGAGC